>NZ_JAKKCS010000019.1:0-100316 GCF_021728075.1 Vibrio sp. D54
TTAAAGCGAGTGATACCACTGCGGAGTGGTAGTTCAGTTGGTTAGAATACCGGCCTGTCACGCCGGGGGTCGCGGGTTCGAGTCCCGTCCACTCCGCCACTTATATTAAGCCTCAGTCGAAAGACTGGGGCTTTTTTCGTTTTGGTTACCCGACTTACCTTAAACCCACTTTCATATTGAAACCTTGCATCTAGAGTTACACTACCCTCTTCACATGGTTTTAATATCGTCGTGAACGAGCTAGCATGTAACTCTGTGCCTTAGTCTTAGCCTTATTCCGATACCAAGCTCTAACCAAAGCTCCTTTTATTCGATATTAGAAAATCTAGTTATATGACAGAGCTTAATTGTTTGAGTTGTCGCTTGTTTCTAATTTGAAAACAGGAGGACTTTGAATACAAGTTTAGTCTCACTGAGTTCAAGAGGGAGGGATTTAAACTTCCGTTAAGGCTTTGCTACCTGGGTGCCAGCTCAGTTTTATCTCGATGAGGTTTCCAACCCGTTTGGGTTCTGAACGCACTCACCCTAAATGTCTCTTTCTCATAAAAATACAAACTCGCTCATTGCTAAGTATTGTGGAAGTTTAGCTTTGATATTTGCGAGGAGCCTATATTGCCAAGGGAAGAGAAGGATACAGATGAAAATGGGTAAATTAAAAGGCTCGTCTATGAATATTATCTATCGGCAATAGTTAGTATCTATGAAAATGTAGCGTAGCGATTCTTAGTATATTTGAAGGTATATCAAAGAATAAGGAGCATTCGTCCTTGAAGGGGAGTCTGAAAATTAGTTATGAAAAAAGCAGCTAGGTAGCTGCTTTTTATTTATTAAGTTACGTGTCTTTAAGAGTCCACTGGCTCCGTATGCTCTGGAGTGGTTATTGCTTGGTTGTCCTCTTCCATCTTCTTCTCTTCAGCTTTTGCTTTTTCAATCATTGGGGTGATTGTTGAGCCTTGAATGAGGATAGAGAAAACAACGACGGAGTAGGTCATCACAAGAATAATCTCTTTTACATCGATTAACTTATCTTGAATCACCCAAATACCAGATGGAATGGAAAGTGCCATTGCCAATGCAAGGCCCCCGCGTAAACCGCCCCACGTCAAAATACGTACTGACCATGGATTATATTTTCTGTAACGTTTAAAGCCTATGTAAGAAAGAAATACACTTAGATAGCGAGCTGCTAGTACAAGAGGGACTGAAATAGCCATCATGATCCAGTCTTCTTTGTGGAATTCAAATAGCAGCATCGACATACCGATCAGTAGGAATAACACGCCATTCAAGAATTCATCAACAAGCTCCCAAAAATGGTCAAGGTGATCTTCACTCTCTTTTGAAAAGCCAATAAAGCGTGTCCAGTTGCCAATCATAATACCGGATACAACCATTGCGAGTGGGCCTGATACATGGATGTATTCAGCAAATGCGTAACCTGCCGTTGGGACACCAATGGTAAGTAACAATTCCATTGAGTGATCATCGGTGGCACTGATCAAGTAGTGGAATAGCAAACCGAGGACGAAACCATATGTTATACCACCGATAGCTTCTTGGATGAAGAGTAAGGTGACACTACCTACAGTTGGTGCCTCAGTGCCAAATGCAATCGTAAATAGAGTGACGAAGATAACCAAACCGAAGCCATCATTGAAGAGCGATTCTCCTTCAATCTGAGTGGAGATACGTTTGGGAGCATCGAGTTTTTTAACAATAGCCAATACAGCGATTGGGTCAGTTGGCGATATTAGAGCACCAAATAGTAAGCAGTAGACCAAATCAAATTGGATGCCAATTAACTGACAAAACCCATACAGCGCAAATCCAATAAAGAACGTGGAAAACAGTGTGGCTCCAAGGGCTAAAACAGTGATCTCCCACTTTTGATCTTTAAGGTTCGGGAGTTTGATGCCTAGTCCACCAGCAAATAGTAAGAAGCCAAGAATGCCTTTGAGCAAGAAATCTTCGAAGTTAATCCTTGTGACCGTCTCCGTCGCAATTTCGGTGAGATGGAACCAGTTGTTTTGACCCGCAATTAAGATTAGAAGTGAAAGCACCATTGAACCTGCGGTAATCGCAATGGTGGTTTGCATCTTTCCTATCTTGCTGTTTACAAAAGCAATTAGCATCGCAGCTGCGGATAGAAAACATAAAGTATGATAGACCGACATAGAGCTCTCTATTTGTAACATTTTATGAATGGAATTCTCGGCTGATGCTGCTTAAATAGCAAACATTTTTTCGTGATTATTTTGCAAGTTAAGAAGGAGATAAAATAATCATTAATTCTACGTTTAGACGTCTAGACTCCTGAAGTTTGTGTGATAGGATGGAAAGATAACTAAAGGAATGAGGCTGTACTGTGGGAAGTAACGTAAGACAACAGATTGAAGCTCAATTGAAGCAACGTATTCTTTTGATTGATGGTGGTATGGGAACCATGATTCAAGGGTACAAACTTGAAGAGCAAGACTATCGAGGAACGCGCTTTGCGGATTGGCATTGTGATCTAAAAGGTAACAACGACCTGTTGGTTCTAAGTCAGCCTCAACTTATCAAGGAAATTCACGCTGCATATTTAGAAGCGGGTGCAGATATTCTCGAAACCAACACGTTTAACGCAACAACCATTGCGATGGCTGACTACGAGATGGAAAGCCTGAGTGAAGAAATTAACTTTGCAGCAGCCAATCTTGCACGTGAAGTTGCAGATGAATGGACCGCAAAAACACCCGATAAGCCGCGTTATGTCGCAGGGGTTTTAGGGCCGACGAACCGAACTTGTTCTATTTCTCCTGATGTAAATGACCCCGGATATCGAAATGTTTCTTTCGACGAGTTAGTTGAGGCTTACTCTGAATCGACTCGTGCTCTAATTAAAGGTGGTTCTGACCTTATTCTTATCGAGACCATCTTCGATACGCTTAACGCTAAGGCTTGTTCATTTGCTGTTGAAAGTGTGTTTGAAGAGATGGGTATTGAGTTACCTGTGATGATCTCGGGGACTATTACTGATGCTTCCGGTCGGACATTATCCGGGCAAACCACAGAAGCGTTTTACAACTCATTACGTCATGTTAAACCGATTTCGTTTGGTTTGAACTGTGCACTTGGCCCAGATGAACTGCGTCCTTATGTTGAAGAGCTCTCTCGTATATCAGAATCTTTTGTTTCCGCTCACCCAAATGCTGGGCTTCCGAATGCATTCGGCGAATACGATTTGTCGCCAGAAGATATGGCTAAGCACGTTAAAGAGTGGGCTCAAAGTGGCTTTTTAAACTTGATTGGTGGGTGTTGTGGTACAACTCCAGAGCACATTCGCCAAATGGCACTCGCGGTTGAAAATATCGCCCCTCGTCAATTACCTGAACTTCCCGTTGCTTGTCGCTTGTCTGGCTTAGAGCCGCTCGCGATTGATAAAGACTCTTTATTTATCAATGTCGGTGAGCGTACGAATGTAACCGGTTCTGCGCGTTTTAAGCGCTTGATTAAAGAAGAGCTGTACGATGAAGCGCTCGATGTGGCTCGTCAACAAGTTGAAAATGGCGCTCAAATTATCGATATCAACATGGATGAAGGCATGTTGGATGCACAAGCTTGTATGGTTCGCTTTTTAAACCTTTGTGCGTCAGAACCTGAAATCTCAAAAGTACCAATCATGGTTGACTCTTCCAAGTGGGAGGTTATTGAAGCCGGTCTTAAGTGCATCCAAGGCAAAGGCATTGTTAACTCGATCTCTCTCAAAGAAGGCAAAGAGAAATTCGTTGAACAAGCTAAGTTGATCCGCCGTTACGGTGCGGCTGTGATTGTGATGGCGTTTGATGAGATTGGGCAAGCAGATACACGTGAGCGCAAAGTAGAAATTTGTACCAACGCTTACCGAATTCTTGTTGATGAAGTGGGCTTTCCACCAGAAGACATCATTTTTGACCCAAACATTTTTGCCATTGCTACGGGGATCGAGGAGCATAATAACTACGCGGTGGATTTCATTGAAGCCGTTGGCGATATCAAACGTGATTTACCACACGCGATGATCTCGGGTGGTGTTTCTAACGTCTCATTCTCTTTCCGTGGCAATAACTATGTACGTGAAGCGATTCACGCGGTGTTCCTCTACCACTGTTTTAAAAATGGTATGGATATGGGGATTGTGAATGCGGGTCAGTTAGAAATCTACGATAACGTGCCTGAAAAATTGCGTGAGGCTGTGGAAGATGTCGTTCTTAACCGTCGTGATGACGCCACTGAGAGATTGTTAGATATCGCGGCGGAATATGCAGGCAAAGGGGTAGGTAAAGAGGAGGATGCCTCTGCACTTGAGTGGAGAACTTGGCCTGTTGAAAAGCGTTTAGAGCACGCGTTAGTGAAAGGAATAACTGAGTTCATCGTTGATGATACCGAAGAGGCTCGTGTCAACGCTTCAAAGCCATTAGAGGTGATTGAAGGCCCACTAATGGATGGGATGAACGTCGTCGGAGACTTGTTTGGTGAAGGTAAAATGTTCCTTCCTCAGGTCGTAAAATCTGCACGAGTGATGAAGCAAGCAGTCGCGCATCTGGAGCCCTACATCAATGCAGAAAAGCAGGTGGGACAAACAAACGGTAAGATTTTGCTAGCGACGGTCAAAGGTGATGTACATGATATCGGGAAAAATATCGTTGGCGTTGTATTGCAGTGCAATAATTATGAAATTATTGATCTTGGTGTCATGGTTCCTTGCGAAAAGATCTTAAAAGTAGCGCAAGAAGAAAACGTCGATATTATTGGTTTATCAGGGTTGATCACGCCTTCATTAGACGAAATGGTGCATGTTGCAAAAGAGATGGAGCGTCTCGACTTTAACTTACCTCTTCTCATCGGTGGCGCAACAACGTCAAAAGCCCATACAGCAGTTAAGATTGAGCAAAATTACAAGCATCCAGTGGTTTACGTGAACAACGCCTCACGTGCAGTGGGCGTATGTACTTCTCTATTGTCAGATGAACGTCGCCCTGAATTTGTTGAAAAACTTGAAGCTGATTACGAACGAGTACGTGATCAACATAATCGAAAGAAACCGAGAACCAAACCAGTGACATTAGAAGCGGCTCGAGCGAATAAAGTTGCGATCGATTGGGAAGCTTATACTCCTCCAGTGCCTGTTAAGCCTGGCATTCGTATCTTCGATGATTTTGATGTGGCTATATTACGTCAATACATCGATTGGACACCATTCTTTATGACTTGGTCACTTGTGGGTAAGTATCCAACAATTTTCCAACATGAAGAAGTTGGTGAAGAAGCAAAACGTTTATTCGAAGATGCCAACGAGTTACTTGATCGAGTTGAGCGAGAAGGCCTGTTAAAAGCGCGTGGAATGTGTGGCTTATTCCCTGCTGCGAGCGTGGGGGACGACATTGAAGTTTATGCTGATGAAACTCGTACCGACGTTGTGAAAGTATTACGTAACTTGCGACAACAGACCGAGAAACCAAAAGGATTCAACTATTGTTTATCCGACTACATCGCACCTAAAGAGTCGGGTAAGCATGATTGGATAGGGGCATTTGCTGTCACTGGTGGTATTGGTGAACGAGAGCTTGCTGATGAATACAAAGCACAGGGAGATGATTACAACGCAATTATGATTCAAGCGGTGGCGGATCGCCTAGCCGAAGCGTTTGCTGAGTATTTGCATGAGCGTGTCCGTAAAGAAATTTGGGGTTATGCAGCTGATGAAGATTTATCTAACGATGATCTCATTCGTGAAAAATACCAAGGTATTCGCCCTGCGCCAGGTTATCCAGCGTGCCCTGAGCATACTGAAAAAGGACCGCTTTGGGAGCTACTTAATGTGGAAGAGAATATTGGCATGACGCTAACCTCCAGCTATGCAATGTATCCGGGCGCGTCAGTCTCTGGTTGGTATTTCTCTCATCCTGACTCACGTTACTTTGCGATCGCACAGATCCAAGAAGATCAGCTAGAGAGTTACGCCGATCGTAAGGGGTGGGATAGGATCGAGGCTGAAAAATGGTTAGGGCCAAACATTAATGGTTAAATTGATGTTTACCTCGTCCAAATGTAACAACTATTGAAACAATAAAGGGCTGCAGATACGCAGCCTTTTGTTTTATTGAGTTGAACTTACTTCTCAAACAACTCAGTGTGGAGTTTTTGTATGGCTTGTTTCGATACCGATTCATGGAGCAAGAAGCATAAGTTGTGAGGGCTAGCGCCATAACAAATCATGCGTAGGTTAAAATCTTCTAGCGTGCCAAAAACCTGTTTCGCGTAGCCTTTACTCTCACTCATGTTGTTACCAATGAGAGCAACGAGGCATAGGTCATGTTCAACTTCTACCTTACATAACTCTTCTAACTCTTCTCGTGCAGCTTGCGGCAGCTGTGGTGCTCCGCCAGAGGTATCAGTTTGATCAAGTGTTAACGATACACTGATTTCAGATGTCGTGATCAAATCGACAGAGATCTTATGCTTTGCAAGGATCTCAAAAACCTTCGCTAAGAATCCGTATGCGTGGAACATATTGGCGCTGCGTAGCGTTACCATGGTTTGGTTACAACGCAAAGCTAGCGCACGGAATAACGGTGAGCTTTCGACTTGGTGGCGAATCCAAGTTCCCCCTTTTTCTGGCTCTTTCGATGACCCTACAAATACCGGAATGTCGTGGCGTAATGCGGGTACTAGCGTAGAAGGGTGAAGGATTTTAGCGCCAAAGTTAGCCATTTCTGAAGCTTCACTAAAGCTGATCTCAGGAATTGGTGAGGCTTTTGGCGCAATTCGCGGGTCTGTTGTGTAGATACCCGGAACATCAGTCCATATTTCTAACCCTGCCGCTTTGACGCTCTCAGCAATTAAGGCGGCGCTGTAATCGCTGCCTCCTCGACCTAGTGTTGTTGTATTACCGGCTTCATCAGATCCTATGAAGCCTTGAGTAACAACAACGGATTGTTGGCAAAGTGGTACGAGTTTATCTTGCGCAAGCGTCGAAATTGCTTCAATGTTTGGCTCCGCGCGACCAAAGTTGTCATCAGTACGCAGCACATCGCGGATATCAAAGCGCACAGCTTGAATGCCTCGCTCACACATTAACTGAGTTAGAATATGCGTCGATATGAGTTCGCCACATGCGACTAAATGATCGGTTAACTTCGCACTAGCTTGGATAGATGCAGCCTCGGCCAGGCTGGTTACGGTATCTAATATGCCATACACCTCGGCAGCAGTTTTCGTGCTGTCTTCGAGCTGAGTTAAAATGGCGTCATGAATGTTGGCCAGATTTTGCAGCAGCTCAGTACGGTGCGTTTGATCCTGAACACCGTTGGCGAGTTCTACCAATAGGTTGGTGACGCCAGAGCAAGCGCTGCTCACGACCAAGCGAGTATTTGGATTGTTTTCGATAATGGTGGCGCAACGACTCATTGCCTCAAAGTTGGCAACACTGGTTCCACCGAATTTAGCTACGTTAAATGCGCTCACTGCGTTCTCCCACGACTTCCTAAAAAATTGTACATCCAATGTTTAGTGAGAAAAGGAACAGAGCAAAAAGAGAGGTATTTAGAATGCTATTTGAAAAATTTACCCTCAGAAGCCCTTCATCAGACTGCGCTGATGACAGTTGATGGGATTCAGCCCAATTCAACCGACAAGTCAAATCCTGCAACTTTGACTTACCTCGGCACTACTCCCCCTCAATGATTGGTGTTGGAATTGCGGTTCCACAAATCATCTACCTGGGTAGCGCTCCTCTTCTACATAAAGCTCAAACATTGAACGGTTTTGAGGCCTTAATGTCAATCAATATTTCAACCTTTATGGTGTTTTTTATTAACGATTTTGTGACACTGGTTTGACCTCTATACTTACGGCTAATTGCTGATAGAGGAAAAATCTATTAGGGTGAAGAACCCTACACCTGAGCCATGTTATTGAATAGAACTTTTAGAATGCTCAGGATAAAAGATAATCAAGGAGCTGACATGTCGATCCAAAGCTTTATTCCACCTCACCGTATTTTAATGGGACCTGGTCCTTCTGATATTTATCCTCAAGTGTTACAAGCGCTAAGCCGTCCTACTGTAGGTCACCTTGACCCTCTATTTATCGGTATGATGGATGAGCTCAAGCAGCTATTGAAGTATGCCTTTCAAACTGACAATGAATTCACTATTGCGGTTTCAGCGCCAGGTAGTGCAGGGATGGAAACCTGCTTTGTAAACTTGATCGAGAAAGGTGATAAAGTGATCGTTTGCCGTAACGGTGTATTTGGTGAACGCATGCGCGAAAATGTCGTCCGTGCTGGTGGCGAAGTTGTTATCGTCGATGATGAATGGGGGACGCCTGTTTCCATTGATAAAGTCGAGCAAGCACTCGAACAGCACCCAGATACAAAAATTCTTGCTTTTGTGCATGCGGAAACCTCAACTGGTGCAGTCAGTGATGCTCAAGCATTGGGTAAGCTGGCGAAACAGCATAATGCATTATCTATTGTTGATGCGGTGACATCGCTTGGTGGTGTGCCGTTAAAAGTGGATGAATGGCAACTGGATGCGGTTTACTCTGGTAGTCAAAAATGTTTGTCATGTGTACCTGGACTCTCACCAGTGACGTTTTCTCCTGCCGCGATTGAAAAGATTCAAGCAAGAACAACACCAGTACAGAGTTGGTTCCTCGATCAGAGTTTAGTTTTGGGGTATTGGAGTGGAGAAGGCAAGCGTAGTTACCATCATACGGCGCCAGTTAATAGCTTGTATGCGCTTCATGAAGCTTTATTGATACTGAAAAATGAAGGATTAGAAAACGCTTGGGCTCGTCACCAACTGATGCATGAAAAACTCAAAAATGGCTTACAAAAGTTAGGCTTTGAATTTGTTGTGGACGAAGCCCATCGGTTGCCACAATTAAATGCGATTTACGTGCCTGAAGGAATTGATGAAGCAAAAGTTCGTGCTCACTTGCTAGAAACCTATAACCTAGAAATTGGTGCAGGCCTTGGGGCATTAGCTGGTAAAGCGTGGCGTATTGGCTTAATGGGTTACGGCGCTCGATCTGAAAACGTTGCGCTGTGCTTAAAAGCGTTAGAAGAGTCACTCACTGAATAAAATCATACAGCAATGAGATAAAGAAAAGCGAAGGCCATCCCTTCGCTTTTTGGTATTTATTACTCAGCTCCTGAAGTGGGGGCTGGTGAGGCAGAGATTGCTTGAGAAGGTGGTTGGTAATTGACGTCACTGAAATCAATCTTCGGGAACAAAAACTGCGCTTCAGCTCTAATTTGCTCCGCTTTACTTGAGTCATCTAAGCCTTGGTAGGCCAAAATCAAATTATTATAAAATGCAGGGCGAGGCTTATCTTTGATGATTTTTAGCGACCAATCGATATAAGGCTTGATCAAGGTTGCGTCTTGTTGGTACAGCCCAAGGTTTAAAAACGTGCTATAGACATCCCAATCAAATCTGTCTTTCCAAACTACAGGGTTACTGACTTGATTCAGAATATCAGGGTTAGTTGGTCTAGTGGTCTCAAACTTCGTCAATACATAGTTCGTATGTAATGCGCTTACCATGTAAAACGTAAACGCAACGGGAAGTACCAAACTAAAAACACGCAGCAAGCTTTTGGTCACATTACTAAAGCCGACTTGTCGATAACGAGAGACGCGCTGATCGACCCAGTACAGTAGGATAACGAAGATCAACCAATGCACGAGAGAGTGGTAGAAAGGGTATTCCAGTTGTGAGTGCAATACGATAGGTATAAACAAGGCCAGCAACGCAAGACGAGTTCCGCGTTTGGCTTGATAGATTCGATACAGTACCAGTGCCATCGCTAAGAAGATGCCGAGTATTGGCAGTAAGCCACCTTCTACTCCCCAGTAAAGCAGCTCGTTATGCGGATGATCCATGGCAGGCAAACCTGCTGGGTAATTCTCATTAAGGGCATGTTGACGAGCCGTATACAGCATGTACTCAGATTCAAACTTGCCATATCCATAACCAGTAAAAGGCTTTTCAATCACCATGTCTAATGTTTGCGGAAAAGTATACGCTCGAGGAGACTCCATATTTACTTTTTCTGCGGCTAACCCACCTCCATCAGGAAAGGCAAGATGCATGACAACGACTGAGAGTAAGAGCCCACTTACAAGTGACACAACCCAGCGGATAAAGCGCCCTTTGGTTGCAAAGCGGTACATGTATGGAATGACCAACAACACGGCGATGACCGAGGCTAACCAACCAGTGCGTGAAGCCAACGCCACAATTAGTGGTAAAGTTAAAACTGGTACGGCATAGAGAAGGTAAACATCGCTTAACTTACGGTCGTATTTGTAGGGCTGACGTGCAAGTAAATAGCTGGCAATCACCAACCCTGTCGCAAGAAAGCTGGCCATTACATTGGGCTGTTGGAAAATACCATAAGGACGATTGGCCACCGTGTCGTAACCAAACGGATTGCCTGGTTTGAGATACAGATATTGTGTCAAACCAAAAATGGCTTCGATAACAACCGCAAGGACAATGAACCATAATAGGCGTTGGCGATGTTTATTACTGAAATGAAATTGTTGTAAGACAATAAAGAACAGGACACCACACCACAGGCCAATGAGCTTATTGGCTGCCAAACTGCTATTCGCATTTGGGTACAGAATGGGCACCGTCATGATAAGAGCACTAATGAACAAGCCGATGGTTAGTTTTGAGTAACGTAGTACTCGATTATTCGCAAGTTGGTAACACCCAATGCCTAATGCAAAGCTAAAAGCAATCCAAGTTGTCGCATTGAACGAAAGCGAAAGCCCCGAACCGCCGGGGTTGGGCATGAAAAAGTGCATTGCCAACACAAATAGTGTTGCCAAGGCAATGAGAAACTTGCGATTGAGGGGAACCTGTACTTTTTCGGGAGAAAGCTTTGTTCCACTTACATGTATAGTAGCCATAGTTATTGCGTTGTTTTGAATGAAAAAAGACCAGCACTTGCTGGTCTCGATACTTTACCTGTTTTTTCTACTTCAACATAGGCTTGAGGAAGTGAGCTGTGTGCGAACCCTCGATTTGCGACACATCTTCCGGAGTGCCTTGAGCAATTATCTCGCCGCCACCCTGACCCCCTTCAGGACCAAGATCGATAATCCAGTCCGCAGTCTTAATGACGTCCAGGTTATGCTCGATCACCACGACAGTATTTCCGTGGTCGCGAAGTCTGTGCAGTACAGTGAGCAACTGCTGGATATCATGGAAGTGCAAGCCGGTTGTTGGTTCATCCAAAATGTACAAGGTTTTTCCTGTATCACGTTTGGATAGCTCTCGCGCCAGTTTCACACGCTGTGCTTCACCACCGGAGAGTGTTGTTGCCGCTTGACCCAATCGTATGTACGACAAACCCACATCCATCAGTGTTTGTAGTTTGCGAGCGATGGCAGGAACTGGATCGAAGAAGGTGCGTGCATCTTCGACCGTCATTTCTAGTACTTCATCAATAGTTTTACCTTTGTAACGTACTTCGAGCGTTTCACGGTTGTAGCGTTTACCTTTACACACATCACATGGCACATAAACATCTGGTAGGAAATGCATTTCTACTTTGATAACACCGTCACCCTGACAGGCCTCACAACGACCACCGCGTACGTTAAAACTAAAACGGCCCGGCTTGTAACCGCGAGAACGCGACTCCTGTGTGCCTGCAAACAGTTCACGGATTGGTGTAAAGATCCCCGTATAGGTTGCAGGGTTAGAGCGAGGTGTACGGCCAATTGGGCTTTGATCGATATCGATGACTTTATCGAAGTGCTCTAGACCTTTAATCGATTTATAAGGTGAAGGCTGAGCCGTTGTCGCTCCGTTAAGTTGGGTATGCGCAATTTTAAAGAAAGTATCATTAATCAGCGTTGATTTACCTGAGCCAGATACCCCTGTAATACAGCTGAATAACCCAACAGGAATTGAAAGGTTAACGTTTTTAAGGTTATTACCTGTTGCGCCTAATAGCTCAACCGTTTTTTTCGGATCTCGCGGCGTGCGATCTTTCGGTACTGTGATTTCTTTAACACCACTTAAGTACTGACCTGTCAGAGAATTCGGATTCGCGACTATCTCTTCCATGGTGCCTTCCGCAACAACATTACCACCATGTACGCCAGCACCAGGACCAATATCTATGACATGATCTGCACAGCGAATCGCATCTTCATCGTGTTCTACCACAAGTACGGTATTACCTAAATCGCGCAAATGAGTCAGTGTTTTTAGGAGTCGTTCGTTATCACGCTGGTGGAGGCCAATCGACGGTTCATCTAAGACGTACATGACACCAACAAGACCTGCACCAATTTGGCTTGCTAAACGAATACGTTGAGCTTCACCGCCTGATAAGGTTTCAGCACTGCGTGATAAGTTTAGGTAGTTCAAACCGACGTTAACTAAGAATTGCAGACGGTCGTTGATTTCCTTCATCACTTTTTCAGCGATTTGGGCGCGTTGACCTTCCAGTTTCAAGGAATGGAAGAATTCCAATGCATCAGCAATGCTGAGTTCAACAATCTCAGGTAGTGTCGTATCAGCAATAAACACGTTACGTGCTTCAAGGCGTAGACGAGTACCGCCACAGCTTGAACAAGATTTAGTGGAGATGTATTTTGCAAGCTCTTCACGGACAGAGTTGGATTCTGTATCACGATAGCGACGTTCTAGGGTATTCAGAATACCTTCGAATGGATGGCGTTTAACGCGAATATCGCCACGATCGTTGATGTATTTAAACTCAATCTCAGTACGACCTGAGCCCTTTAGAATGACATCTTGCGTTTTCTTTGGCAGAGAATTAAAAGGGGCATGGAGGTCAAAACCATAATGATCGGCCAATGAGGTGAGCATTTGGAAGTAGTAGTAGTTCTTTTGATCCCAACCGCGAATCGCACCTTGTGCCAAGCTTAATGAATCATCTTGAATGACTCGGCTTGGATCGAAGTATTGTTGAACACCCAAGCCATCACAAGTGCCACATGCACCAGCAGGATTGTTGAATGAGAAAAGTCGCGGCTCTAACTCTTGCATGCTGTAACCACATTGTGGACAAGCGAAGTTGGCGGAGAAAATAATCTCTTCACCGTCGCCATCCATTGGCGCGACAACCGCAATTCCGCCTGATAATTCGAGCGTGGTCTCGAAAGATTCGGCCAAGCGCTGTTGTAAGTCTGGACGAACTTTAAAGCGGTCTACCACCACTTCAATGGTGTGCTTTTTATGTAGTTCAAGGGTTGGAGGATCGGAAAGATCGCAAGTTTCTCCATCAATACGCGCACGAATAAAGCCTTGAGCCGCTAAGTTCTCAAGCGTTTTAACATGCTCACCTTTACGTTCTTTGACAATAGGCGCCAATAGCATCATTTTGCTGCCTTCCGGCATCTCTAGGACTTTGTCCACCATTTGGCTGATGGTTTGCGCGGCAAGAGGGGCATGATGCGTTGGACAGCGGGGTTCGCCCACACGAGCATACAATAGACGTAAGTAGTCGTAGACTTCGGTAATTGTACCGACGGTTGAACGCGGGTTATGAGAAGTAGATTTCTGTTCAATAGAAATCGCAGGTGATAACCCTTCAATGTGGTCGACATCGGGTTTTTCCATCAGAGACAAAAACTGACGAGCGTAGGCAGAGAGAGACTCTACGTAGCGTCGTTGGCCTTCTGCATACAATGTATCGAAAGCGAGAGAGGATTTACCGGAGCCACTTAGTCCAGTAATGACAATCAGTTTATCGCGAGGGATTGTAAGATTAATGTCTTTAAGGTTATGGGTTCGGGCACCGCGAACTTCTATTTTATCCATCGTTTTTGCTCTATGTATAACCAAGTGGGGCAAGTATTACATAGTGTGAGAAATGTGCAAAGAAAATTACTGGATAAAAAAACAGTAAAGTAAAAAGCCCAGCGTTGTGCTGGGCTTTCGATACAGTAATTTCGTACTAAGACGATGCTTTATACTGCTTTTTGTGTTGCGTGCTTACCTAGCTCAGAGGTTTTTTCATCTTTTAGATACAGGTTTTCAAAACAATAGTTAGTTGCTTCGATGTAACCTTCAACGCTACCACAGTCAAAGCGTTTGCCCTTGAATTTGTAAGCCAATACACAGCCCGCTTTTGCTTGTTTTAGCAGCGCGTCAGTGATTTGAATTTCACCACCTTTACCTGGTTCAGTGTTTTCGATCAGTTCAAAAATATCGGGAGTCAGGATGTAGCGGCCAATGATAGCAAGGTTGCTAGGCGCCGTGCCTTTCTCTGGTTTTTCTACCATGTCGTCTACGCGGTAGATGTCGTCTTTGATCATTTCACCAGAGATAACGCCGTATTTGTGCGTTTCTTCGGCTGGTACTTCTTGCACTGCAACGATAGAACAGCGGAACTGCTTAAATAGTGCCACCATCTGAGCCAGTACGCCCTCTTGCTCGTTCACACAAAGGTCATCTGCAAGAACAACAGCAAATGGCTCATCGCCTACCAATTCTCGTCCAGTTAGAATCGCGTGGCCCAAGCCTTTCATTTCGCGTTGACGTATATAAGTGAAGTTTGCAGATTCAATGATTTCACGGATATCTACCAACAGCTCTTCTTTGTTGGTACCGCTAATCTGATGTTCCAGTTCGTAGTTCTTATCAAAGTGGTCCATGATCGAGTGCTTGCCACGACCTGTCACAATACACATGCCGTTCATACCAGCTTGGATTGCTTCTTCGACACCGTATTCAATAAGCGGTTTGTTCACGACTGGCATCATCTCTTTTGGCATAGATTTCGTTGCCGGTAGGAAGCGAGTGCCATAGCCTGCAGCAGGGAACAGACATTTTTTTATCATTGGGGGAATATCCTATCTCGTTTTTATCAAGAATCTGCGCATAACTTTAACACGAGAGGTATCAATGAATCATGAATAAAGTAGGAAAAAATGTGAGACTCGGTGCGGAAAAAAGATGAGCGACTCGTCATTTCAGTTATCAGAGCCGCTCACATTGCATCATGACATTAAGTTTTGGTCTGCCCAGGCGATTGCCTGTACTCGGTTCTTTACGGATAGCTTTTTGAATATCTGATACAAGTGCGATTTGATGGTGAATTCACTGACGAATAACTCCTCGGCCATCTGACTGTTCGAGGCGCCAGCTTGTAGGCAACGCAGTACTTGTAGCTCACGAATGGTTAGGTCTACCGTAGCTGGTGCAGTATGAGTATTAATGACATTGCGGTAATAGTGTAAAAGTTGACTGGTTACATTACGCGGCAGCCAGTTTTGACCGTTAACAATGCCTTTTAACCCTTCTCCAATTTGCTCTAGCGTATCTTCAGAATAAAACACACCTTTTAATTGACCAAATGAAAGAAGTTCATCCGTGGTTAGTCTTTTAGGCACGTTGAAGACAACGGTTTCAAAGTTTTTCCATACAAGAGGCAAGTTTTTGATCGATTGAACAAGTGATTTATGTTCACTGAAGTCGATCAGTAGAATTTTATTACGGTGTTGTGGCTTGGCTTCCATGAGTGCTGCGGTTGAAATCACCGGGATGCTCATATCAACGTACTTTTCGAGTGTCGCCACTTTTTTTTGCGCATTATCTTCCATACTGATCAGAAATAGCTTTCTTGCGTAAGCCGACTTTCTCACGTGTTCCAATCTCCCTGGGTTCAATAGAAGCCATAAACTGGCATTAAAGAGAGGCCATAACCATCGCTTTACTGAATAAATGCGTTCGAATTCAAAGCTTCACGAAACGATGTCTGCAACGCGAATCAAAAATGCTACACACGTAAGTTGAAATACGATTTGGGTTCTAGAGGATGACTCAATAGATCACAATGGTATTAGACTTTAATCAAAACATTAAAGCGTGCTATTCTAATGCGCTAAAATTTTATATATCCAGAGTGAAACGGAGCACATCATGGCCAGCCGTGGAATTAACAAAGTTATTTTGGTGGGGAATCTAGGTAACGACCCTGAAATTCGTTACATGCCGAATGGCGGTGCAGTAGCAAACATTACTATTGCGACTTCTGATTCATGGCGTGATAAAGCGACTGGCGAACAGCGCGAAAAAACGGAATGGCACCGTGTTGTGTTGTTCGGCAAACTTGCGGAAGTAGCAGGTGAGTATTTGCGTAAAGGCTCTCAAGTTTACATTGAAGGGCAACTGCAAACTCGCAAATGGCAAGATCAAAGTGGTCAAGATCGCTACTCAACTGAAGTCGTTGTTCAAGGCTTCAATGGTGTGATGCAAATGCTTGGCGGTCGTGCTCAAGGTGGCGGCGCACCTATGGGCGGTCAACAGCAGCAGCAAGGTGGATGGGGTCAGCCTCAACAGCCAGCTCAGCAGCAGTACAATGCGCCTCAGCAACAGCAACCACAACAACAGGCTCCGCAGCAATCACAGCAGCAGTACAATGAGCCACCAATGGATTTTGACGACGATATCCCGTTCTAAATTCTGCTTATGCTTGAATCGAAAAGGCCGCGAATATCGCGGCCTTTTTTATTGTCGCAATCTGATGATCTCACAGGCTTATCTTGGCAAGGTTAGGCGTAACAATAAAACTTATCAATGAGTGTGATTTTCTTTATGCTCCAGCCTCTCACTATCAGACTAATCCGATTGTTTGATGAACTCTTATCAAGTATAAATATTTCAATAAGGTATATGATGAATAAAAAAGGAATTTGGTATTCATGAGGTATACCCCAACTCTTAAGTTAAGCACACGGCTGGTGGCCTTTGTCACCATGATCGTTATCTGCGCCATGTTTATCTTGTTTGTCGGTGGCACCCTCTCTTTTAAACGTCTTGGGCAGGAATATCTCACCCATTATTTAGAAGGGATCGTAGAGGTGGTCGACAAGGAGATGGAAGATCCTGACGCCGCTTATTCTATGCAGCGCTGGATGCCGAAAATGCTGCAGGCTTCCAATATTGTCGAAATGACGTTGTCGACCAACAACGCCGTTGTTTATCGCTTCAAAGATACTTCTCATCAAATGGAAGCGTCAGTCTTGTTTGAGGCTGAGTACCAGTTGACTCACAATCAAGATTACACGATTCACTTTAAAGCAATTCCCCCTTACTTAGGTTACAGCTACTCAATGCAGGCGCTTTGGTCGATCACGCTTGCCGTTGTATTGATCATCTTCTGCTTAATGCGCGGCGTGGCATGGCTTAAGGAGCAATTAGAAGGCTCCGAAATGCTCGAAGAGCGAGGCAGAATGATCCTAGCTGGTAGGGTGGAGCAGTATGCCAAAGGTGACAAAAAAGAATGGCCTTACACCGCCAGTGAAGCGCTCGATGTATTAATCGAAGAGTTACAAGATGCGCGTCAAGAGCGAAGCCGATTTGATACCTTTATTCGAACTCAAACTTTCCTTGATAAGCTAACCGGTACCGCTAACCGAGTGTTATTTGATAGCAAGTTGGAATCGGCGTTACTAGAAAGTGGGGCTCGCGGCGCCGTGTTGCTAGTGCGTATTCAAGACTGGAAACTGGTTGAAGAAGAGCAAGATAAGCAAATTACGGATGAGTTTATTGTTGAAGTTGGGAGTTTATTGTCCAATTTAGTTCAACGATACCCAGATGTTGTATTTTCCCGTTATTACGATGCTGATTTTGCGCTTTTTCTACCGCACCAAAGTGCGAAAGATGTGGCTAACCTTGCCTCGCAATGCATTCGCCAGTTAGAAAAGTTAATGCCGCCAGAGCCACTTGATCCAGACAACTGGTGCCATATTGGCATCACCATTTATAAAGAAGGTGAGCGACACAGCCAAATCATTGATGAAGCCGAGACTGCTTTGCGTAGTGCGCAACTACAAAATAACAATAATTGGAGTCGCTTCAAAAAATGGAACCACGATGAAGAAGCTCGCGGAAGTGTGAGGTGGAGAACGTTATTTGACACAGCACTTACACCTGAAAGTGTGATACTCTACGCACAATCTGTGCACCCAATAAGTGATGCGACGCATAAAAAATCATTATATGAAGAGTTAACATGTCGGATTCGCGATCCTGAGAATGGGATTGTTAAAGCGTCTCGGTTCATTTCTGCGATCAGACAGGTTGGTTATGAAGCGCAAATGGATAAGTCGGTTATTAATAAATTCTTAAGAGAGTTTAAGGATAATTTTGATAACTCAAGATCGTATGCGCTCAATTTGAATGTAACGCCATTTTCTAACCGAGAGTACTTTAAATGGTTTCGTGATGAACTCTTACAGTTGTCACGTGAGCAGAGAAAGTGTCTCAGTTTTGAGTTTGTTGAAGCACAATTTGTAAGACACTTAGACTTTATGCGACCAGTCGCTAAAATGCTGGCCGGTTTAGGGTGCCACTTAATGGTTGGGCAGGCTGGGCGTACCATCGTCAGCACTCACTATTTAAAAGAAGTGGACATTCGTTACCTTAAACTTCATCGCAGTTTAGTAGCAAAAATCGACCAACGACATGAAAACCAGCTATTTGTCCGCAGTATGCTAGGTGCGGCGGCAAACAGTAAAACTAAAATTATAGCAGTGGGAATTGAGAATCAGAACGAGCTCAACACATTAATTGAGCTCGGGGTTTATGGTGGGCAAGGGCGTTACTTTTCTGCGGAGCAGCAGTTTCTTCCTCGTCCCCAAGCGTTGCCGAATTCTCAATCAGAATCCCAAGTTAAATTGGGAAGACGAAATCGCTGGCGGAAAAAATAAAGATAATAATCATGGATTTCAAAGCACTATTCGACAAGCTTAAGCGATCATCTAGTGGTGGTCGCTCCTGCTTTTTGGTTATTCAGCCAGACGCCGTTTATTTATCATCTTCAATCAAAAGTAGTCGTCCATACCAATTTGATATTTCTGAGTCCAATTGGGAAAAAGCCGTTGAGCAAGCATTGAGCGTTGCAGCGAGTGCGTATGATTCATTAACGGTTGTTCTTTCTCATAACTATTACCAGATGTACCAAATCGACAAACCAGTCATGCCGCGTCAAGAATGGCCAGCCGCATTACCGTTTTTGTTGAAAGAACTGATCTCTGAGCGCGCCATCGACATTATTGCCGATGCGGTCGAGTTACCGAATTCAACCAAAGTGCAAGCATACGTCTTATCGCGAAAAATATTGGATAAGATTGTGTTACTGGCCAGCCGAGCCCAGTTACCATTAGAAGCCATTCTTCCTGAAGACGATATTTGGGGAGAGACTGCGGGTGAATTAGGAAATTTCCTATTATTACAACGCAGTGTGCGTGGTCATTTCCGTATAAGCGCTTTTGTCGAAAATACTATTGCGTTCCACCGCTCTATTCGCAGTGTGACGCCACCGTTAACGGGAGTTCCGTCTAGCGATTTACAGATGGACAGTCTGTCGTTAGAACTGCAACGTTCGATTGACTATCTTTCATCTCAGTTACGCCACGTGCAATTACATCAATTGAAAGTGTGCTGTGATGAAGAGGATGAGAGCGAGCTTGTTCAGGCTCTGAATTACCGTTTAAGTACTAAGGTTTCACCGTTATTACCACCAGAACATGAGCTATCAGGACATGTTTTGGCTGACACTGCGGCTACTTCAAATACTCGACGCGTCAACTTATATCCCGATTACTTAAAGCCGAAAAAAGAGCTCCTGACGCTAAAAAATATCGCGTTATCTTGGGGCGTTTCGGCGGCTGCAATTCTATTTTCTTACGGCTATGTGACTTGGCAGAGTAGCGGTTTGGAAGATGAGATTGCTATTGTAAAAAGTAAAGGCGATATCATGAAGTCAGAGCTTGAACGTTATCAAGTCAAGCTACGTAAGCATCAACCTGACAATAATAAGCTGGCAGCTAAAGCCCGCTTAGAGCGTGAAGTCAAGGCGAAGCGAGACTCGCTTAAAGCTGTCGGGAAATACGATGACTCGCAACGCACGGGTTACTCTGGCGTGATGCAATCATTAGCGAAGCTAGGAAACCAAGAAATTTCTTTGTCCGAAATTCGAATCAATACCCATACCTTAGACCTGAAGGGGCTAGCGAAAAAACCGAGCTCAGTGCCAAATTGGGTCAGCCAATTTAAAAACGAAATTAGCTTGGTTGGTCGAACGTTTGACGACGTCAAAATAGGTCGAAATGATAAGGATATTGTGACGTTTGAACTAAAAACGCGCGAGGATAAAGAGAAATGAACGAATTCTGGCTCTCATTAGAAGGGCGCTTTGGCGAAATGAGTACGCGTGAAAAAGTGCTCACTGCATTGTGCGGTTTAGTTGTCGTAATCATGTTGCTCTTTACGCTGGTATTGGAGCCAAAGCTTAACGAGATCATCAGTAATGAGAGGCAACTAAGTAATTTAAAGCAAGCCAATCAAAAGATTGAAATCGATACGCTACGTATTCAGGCGCAACTTAAGAAAGATCCAAATGCTGAGATTGATCGCGCGATATCTAATCTGTTAGCTGAGAGTCAGCATCTTTCGATGCAATTAGCGGAGATCATCGAGCATCTTATTACACCTTCGCAAATGGCTGAGCTGCTTGAAAATGTGTTGGAGCAGCAAAGTGGCATTCACCTTTTGTCTCTGCAAACCTTGCCATCTGAGCCAATAACGGAAGATAAAGAAGCATCGCAATACTCTGGTTACTACGTGCATCCTGTTCGTATGGAACTAACTGGTGACTATTTTTCTATTGCTAATTATCTGAATAAATTGGAGAGCCTTCCTGCGAGTTATTACTGGCGCAGCTTTAGTTATAAAGTCGAAGAGTACCCGAAAGCGAAGCTTGTGTTAGAAGTCTACACACTAGGATCTAGAGAGGAGTTTATTGGTGGTTAACAAACTCATCATCTCATTGCTTGTTATGGCAGCGGCAGGAACCGCTTGGGCAAACCAAGACCCAACGGCCCCACTTGGTTGGGAAAAGTCAGCGGTTGAAACGTCAGCGAAACCAAAAGTTAAACGGTATCGACTGCCTAAGCTCAACAGTATTGTGTGTAAGCCAAGTACTGATTGTATCGCGATTATGGATAACAAACTTGTCGAAAAAGGCGAGCTATTTAAGGGTTATCGCGTCGCGAGCATTAATAGTGAATTTGTAACTTTAAAGCGTGGTAACCGTCAGTGGGACCTAGAGCTTTTTGATTTAAACGTAAAACAATAATAACCAGAGCCCGATCAGATATGCGCAAATTAGTTGTAGGAATAACGATTGCTTCTTTAATGGGATGTTCAATGGGTCATCGGAATCCAGTGGAAGTTAAAGAAGCGCTCAATGAATCGATCAATCAAGCGAACAGCCGCACATTGGAAGAAATCCCTTCTTCTGTTGAGGCAGACTTGATGCCAAATTTAGACTCGAACGTTGCAGCAGAGCAAGGCACCTCGAAGCGTTTTCGTATTCAAGCGAATGCGGTCGATGCAAGAAGCTTTTTCGCCTCATTAGTGAAAGGCACAGAGTACAGTGTGGCGATTCACCCATCGGTACAAGGTAATATCACTGTCAACTTGTCAGATGTGACATTGGATGAAGTTCTGAATGTCGTACAGAATATGTATGGCTATGACGTGGTGAGGTCTGGCAAAGTTATTCAAATCTACCCAGCAGGTATGCGTACTGTGACCATTCCAGTCGATTACCTGCAGTTCAAGCGTTCTGGTCGCTCATTAACCAGCATTGTTACGGGCTCTGTAACCTCGGCTGGTACGTCTAATTCTGGTGGTAGCTCAGACAGTTCTGACTCGTCAGACTCTAACAATGGAAACAACAACGATAGCTCGACCACATCTACGGGTGGTACACGCATTGAAACCATCACTGAAAGTGACTTCTGGCCTATGCTGCAGCAAGCTGTTGCGAATCTAATTGGTTCAGGCAAAGGGCAAAGTGTGGTTGTAACGCCACAAGCGGGAGTTATTACGGTTCGAGCATTTCCAGATGATATTCGCGAAGTACGCGAGTTCTTAGGTGTATCGCAGGAGCGCATGCAGCGCCAGGTCATTCTTGAAGCTAAAATCCTAGAAGTGACGTTGAATGATGGCTACCAACAAGGCATCAACTGGTCAAACTTATCGGCGTCAATTGGTAACTCGGGTAGTATCGTAGTCAACCGCCCTGCATCGGCATTACCACCATTGGATGCGATTGGCACGCTCTTGGGCGGTCAAACCAACGTGACTATTTCGGATGGTAACTTCAATGCAGTGTTGAGCTTTATGTCTACGCAAGGTGACTTGAACGTCCTTTCGAGCCCTCGTATTACCGCTGCCAACAACCAAAAATCTGTCATCAAGGTCGGTACCGATGAGTACTTTGTTACAGAGCTATCGAGCAATGCAGGCAACGGTGAAAACTCAAATGCAGTTCCTGAAGTGGAACTGACGCCATTCTTCTCGGGTATTTCCCTCGATGTGACTCCGCAAATTGATAACAAAGGCAATGTGTTCCTGCATGTTCACCCCGCAGTTATTGAAGTTACAGAAGAAGTGAAGCAATTGAACTTGGGCGGAGATTTCCAAAACATCCAACTGCCATTAGCGAAAAGCTCTATTCGTGAATCAGACTCGGTTATTCGTGCTAAAGATGGCGATGTTGTGGTTATCGGCGGGTTGATGAAACAGCAAAATCGTGAGCTTGTTTCTAAAGTCCCATTTTTGGGCGATGTACCAGCACTGGGGCATTTGTTCCGCAACGTGAATAACGTAACTGAGAAAACAGAATTGGTCATCTTGCTAAAACCGACCGTAGTTGGCGTGAACTCTTGGCAGAAAGAGCTAGAGCGCTCTCGTGATCTGCTGCAAGAGTGGTTCCCAGATGCGCAATAAGTGCTGGGAAAGGTTCTGTTTTTCAATAGGTTTGTGATTCGAGTATGTACTTGTCACACTTTGGATTCCGAGTTCAGCCTTTTTCGTTAACCCCAAATACAGAAATGTTCTTGGGGTTAGTCCCTCACTATGAGGCGATCCAAACCATCCTAGCTGCCGTGCAAATGGGAGAAGGGGTGATTAAGGTGACGGGAGAAGTCGGCACTGGAAAAACCATGGTATGCCGTAAGCTGATCGAGCAGATTGAATCTGAAGTTGAGCTTATTTACTTACCCAATCCAGTGTTGAATGGGGAACAGTTGCAGTTTGCTGTCGCCAGAGAGTTAGGTATCGAGAACGATGATCCGCTGCGCATCGTTTCCCTCATTCAAGAGCACTTGATTCAAGTACATGCCTTGGGAAAGAAAACTGTCTTGATCGTTGATGAAGCGCAAGCTCTTTCCCCACAAGCTTTAGAAACATTGCGTCTATTTGGCAATCTAGAAACGGAACAAGATAAGCTCATTCAATTGGTGTTATTCGGACAACCTGAGTTGGATGAAAGATTGGCTAACCATGAGCTAAGGCAATTTCGTCAACGCATTACGTTTAGTTGCCAGTTACGTCCTCTCTCTATCGATGAAGGCGTGGCTTACATCAATAATCGTTTAGATAAAGCAGGCAATGGGGCGCACATTTTTTCTATTGAACAGAAAAAAGCGATTTGGCGTTCATCCATGGGGATTCCGCGCTTGATAAACCAAATTAGCCACAAGTCGTTGCTTGCTGCATTTAATGATCGTTGCACACTATTAAAAAATCATCACGTTTACGCCGCTATGCACGATACGTTTGATGCCCGTAAACCTAAGTTTAAAACACCCGTATTTTGGGGATGGAGTCAACCTTGAGTGCCATCAATAAAGCATTATCAGAACTTGCTGAAAAAACATCGCCGTCAGAGCTTACTCGTGCGGAGATTCCAAGTGTCTCACGCAGTAAACCTTGGCTTTGGCTTGTGGCCGGTTTTTCGTTAAGCCTTGCGGTCGGAAGCTGGGCGGTTTCTCGCGGTCCTGTCCCTTCAGGCGAGCTATCACAATTTCAAACCGATGCTATGCCATTGTCGTCTGTGAATGTCTCACCAATTGTTTCATCGGAGCGCACTCACTCGCCAACGAGTAAAATGACGCCCGATACAACTCAAGTGGTTTACACCAAACCAGCCACACAGCCGGTAGCGCAACAGCCTCACATGCAAGAGACTGATAGGTTCACGCCAAGATCTGAGATAAATACCGCCTCTGAAGAGGCAGTTTTACTCGCGCAGTTAGCAACGATGCCGAGCGAGGAGCAATACGATCACGTAACCCACACAACATCAGAAAACAGTTCAATGCGTATTGAGCAGGTTGAGCTTACACATCGTCAGCTTTCTCTTAAGGCAGTTAGTCGAGCGGAAAAAGCACTCGATGCTAACGATATGCAAACAGCGTTGTCGGCTTATGCCGAGGCGTTGCGTTATGAGCCAATGAATGCAGGCACGCGTCAAAAGCTATCAGCGTTGTACTTTGGTAAAGGTGACACGCGTAAAGCATATGAGATTATTCAAGAAGGTATCAACCTAGATACGAACAACCAAGTACTTCGCTTGGCCTTGTCTAAGTTGTTAGTGAAAGCTAATCAACCTGAAGCGGCGCTGAGCCCGCTTGTTCATTTGCCTCCAGTACCAAGTCGAGATTACTTGGCGATGCGTGCGGCATTGGCACAAAAACACAAGCAAAATGACATTGCGCTTGAGAGCTATCAACTCCTCACTCAGCGTGAACCGGAAAACGCGCGCTGGTGGTTAGGTTTGGCTATTCAACAAGAGCGCGCCCTGGCTTTTACTGCCGCGATTAACTCTTACAACCAAGCTCTGGGTAAAGTTGGCATTTCGAATCAATCGCAAGCATTTATCCGTGACCGTTTGAGCATCTTGAAAGAGTTGGAGAGCGCACAATGAAAATTCAGTTGAGAAAACGCTTGGGCGATCTTCTGGTTGAGGAAGGTATCGTCTCTGAAGAACAAATCCAGCAAGCACTAAACGCACAACGCAGTACCGGGCAGAAGCTAGGGGATGCGTTAATTGACCTTGGCTTTATTACCGAAAAGCAAATGTTGGACTTCTTGTCTCAGCAGCTTGGTTTGCCACTGATCGATCTTGGTCGTGCGCCTGTAGATGCCGAAGCCGTGCAGATTCTACCTGAGGTACACGCACGTCGCTTACGTGCGATGGTCGTTGCTCGAAATGGGGACACACTGCGCGTTGCTATGAGTGACCCTGCGGACTTGTTCATCCAAGAATCATTGATGAACTTGTTAGGTCAATACAACCTTGAGTTCATTGTGGCTTCAGAGCGTCAGCTTATTTCAAGCTTTGACCGTTATTACCGCCGTACTAAAGAGATAGCTTCCTTTGCTGAACAGCTGCATGAAGAGCATAAAGATGTACAAAGCTTTGATTACGGTATTGATGAGGCCGACAGTGAAGAGGTTACCGTTGTAAAGCTGGTTAATTCCATGTTTGAAGATGCGGTACAGGTTGGAGCTTCGGATATTCATATTGAGCCAGACGATCAAGTGTTGCGTTTGCGCCAGCGTATTGATGGCGTATTGCATGAAACGCTCTTAAATGAAGTGAACATTGCATCGGCTTTGGTTCTTCGACTGAAGTTGATGGCACACCTAGATATTTCTGAAAAGCGCTTGCCACAAGATGGCCGATTCAATATCAAAGTTCGTGGCCAATCAATTGATATTCGTATGTCGACGTTACCAACGCAGTACGGAGAATCTGTGGTAATGCGTCTGCTTAACCAGTCCGCTGGTTTGCGTCCGTTAGAAGAGTCAGGCTTGCCGCCAGACTTGCTTGCTCGCTTACGTCGACAACTGGCGCGTCCGCACGGCATGATTTTGGTTACCGGGCCAACAGGTTCCGGTAAAACCACCACGCTTTACGGTGCATTGAGTGAGCTCAACGAACCTGGGAAAAAGATCATTACAGCAGAGGACCCGGTTGAATATCGTCTGCCTCGCATCACTCAGGTACAGGTTAACAGCAAGATCGATCTAACTTTCTCGCGTGTTCTTAGAACCTTTTTACGTCAAGACCCAGACATCATTCTTGTTGGTGAGATGCGTGATCAAGAGACGGTAGAAATTGGTCTGCGAGCTGCACTAACGGGGCATTTAGTATTGAGCACTCTTCACACCAACGATGCTGTCGACAGTGCGTTACGTATGATCGATATGGGTGCGCCGGGTTACTTGGTTGCTAGTGCAGTCAGAGCTGTGGTGGCGCAGCGTCTTGTGCGCCGAGTTTGCCCAGATTGTAAAACAGAAGACCACTTAGATGAGTCTCGCCAACAGTGGTTAGCTGGGCGTTTCCCAAACCAAGTGGGCACCACTTTTTATAAAGGTGCAGGCTGTCAAAACTGTAACTTGACTGGCTATCGAGGCCGAATCGGTGTGTTTGAAATGCTCGAACTGGAGCAAGAAATGATGGATAAATTGCGCGCCAATGATGCGGTTGGCTTTGCCCAAGCCGCGCGCCGCTCAGAAAACTATAAGCCACTGCTTGCTTCTGCAATGGAACTGGCGCTACAAGGCACCGTCAGTTTGGACGAAGTGATGACCCTAGGTGAGGGTGATGCTTCTGGTAAGACTGATCCCATTTTCATATAGGTAAGTGAATGCCAACTTTTCGTTATCAAGGCCGCACGCTAGACGGCTCATCCACTAACGGCAAAATCGAAGCAGTGAACTCAGAAGCTGCGGCGGAAGCATTGATGAATAAAGGGGTCATCCCGCTCAATGTACGGTTAGAGAAAGAGTCGGCAAAAAGCCAAGTGAGCTTATCTAAGCTGTTTGTGCCTGCTATTCCGTTGGAAGTAATTATTCTTTTCTCTCGCCAGTTGTTTAGTTTGACTAAAGCTGGCGTACCTTTGCTGCGCTCTATGCGTGGCTTGTTGCAAAATTGCGAAAACAAACAGCTCAAAGAGGCGCTAGAAGATGTCGTTTCTGAACTGAGTAATGGCCGAGGTTTGTCTTCTGCGATGCAGCAACACAGTAAAGTATTCAGCCCACTGTTCGTTTCTATGATCAACGTCGGTGAGAATACGGGTCGGCTTGACCAAGCGCTATTGCAACTGGCGAATTACTACGAACAGGAACTTGAGACTCGCAAACGCATTAAAGCGGCGATGCGTTATCCGACGTTTGTCATTATCTTTATCACCATCGCCATGTTTGTATTGAATATCTTGGTGATCCCTGAGTTTGCATCGATGTTCACGCGCTTTGGTGTTGAGCTACCATTGCCGACGCGTATTTTGATCGCGACTTCTAATTTCTTTGTTAATTATTGGGTGTTGCTGGTTGTGGCAATGATTGGCGCGTTTACGGTGTTCAGAGCGTGGGTGGCGACGGCTGATGGTCGGGAGAAGTTCGATAAGTTTCGGCTTCGGCTGCCAATTGTAGGCGATATCGTTAATCGTGCGCAGCTTTCTCGTTTTGCCAGAACCTTTTCGTTGATGCTGAAATCAGGTGTGCCACTTAACCAGTCTTTGGCTTTGGCCGGGGAAGCCTTAGGGAACCGTTTTTTAGAAAACCGAATTCTTGAGATGAAGTCCGCAATTGAAGCGGGTAGCACCATTTCAGTGACGGCCATCAACAGTAAAATATTCACCCCATTGGTGATTCAGATGATTGCAGTAGGTGAAGAAACTGGCCGTATTGATGAGTTGCTGCTGGAGGTGTCGGACTTTTACGATCGAGAAGTCGATTACGATCTAAAAACGCTGACCGCAAGAATAGAACCATTACTTTTGGTGATTGTCGCAGGCATGGTCATGGTGCTGGCATTGGGTATCTTCTTACCAATGTGGGGAATGCTCGACATCATCAAAGGCGGCTAATAGGTGGTTGAAAATCAAAGCCGAGCAACGCTTATTGTGTTTGGGGTTATTGCTACGATTATGGCGGTGGGTTTGGCGGTCAAATTACGTCCTGTTACCGAGCAAGCACAAGTAACTGGAGCGAAGTTAGCGAGAGTTTGGATGCAAGACAGTGTTCAGCGTTATCGTCAAGCTTGGCTAGTACAAGGCGAGCCAGAACATATGCTGATGGATGGTTTTAACCTTACTATGACTGAGGACGGGTTAGTGTCTCCCTTTACTCAGCAAGGTGTATTAGATTGTGGTTATTGGCTAGCGGTGCATTACCCCCAACGTAAAATAATGACCAACAAGTTAATAGATATCAGTGGAGCCATCAAAACTGATCGTTATGTCTGTCACTACACTTATGAAAATGGTCAGTCGATTGTAGTTATCTCAACTGCTAATCAACTGAAAATAGACGTCGAAATGTCGGCGGAGTGAATTTTTTGACACCTAATCACTATAATTGGTAATGAAAGTCGGTATAATGCAATCATTACCATAAGTAACAAGCTGTAATCGTGGGTAAACAATAATGTGTTTTTCTCATTGCAGCATGAACTGAATAATGGCGAATCGTCATTCTGCTCAAGCGGTAGATACAGTATCCACTTCACGGTCAGTTTTAGTGAAGGTTGCTGCCCCAAACCGTTTTGACAATATCCAAAATGGTCGCGTGACCTAAACGAAACTTTGCAGTTGTACTGCATGCTTACATAGAGAGAGTAAACAATGAAAAGACAAGGTGGTTTCACCCTTATCGAATTGGTAGTGGTAATTGTAATCCTAGGTATTCTAGCGGTAACTGCAGCACCACGTTTCCTTAACCTGCAAGATGATGCTCGTGATTCAGCTCTTGATGGTTTGAAAGGTGCTATGACTGGTGCTGCTGGCATTACTTACGGTAAAGCTGCAATTGAAGGTCAAGAGGCAACAGCTGACGGTGCAATCAGTATCGGTACTTCAACTTTAAACCTAGAGTTTGGTTACCCAGAAGCAACTTCGGCAGCGCTATCTCTAGTTGTTGATGGTCTATCGGAAGATTGGGTTGTTAAGAAAGTAGATACTAATGCTGACCCTAAATACATTTCATACGGTTTCGATAACTACGACACGAAATGTGTTAAATACACTCAAGCTAAAGACAAAGATACTCCAGCAACAGTCGCTGTTACTAAAACTGCGAATGAGTGTAAGTAATAAATATTACTCAAAAGGCCAGCTAGTCTGGCCTTTATCTCTTTATTTTGATTAATTTCGGAATAGTTCATATGCGTAAATCATCGGGTCTTAGTGCAATAGAGTTTGTAGTTGTACTGATTATCTTAGGTATGATCGGTTATGTGGTATTACCAAGATTTATCAGCTTTGAACCAGAAACTTACGAAGCGAAGTGGGAGCAAACCAAGCAGACCGCTGAGCACGTTTCTGAGACGCTAAGCAACAAAGAAACTTACGATCGAATTGAAGAAGAGATTAGTCGTTCAAAAGGGCAAAATAACTAGATATTGGTTATTTGTTCGTCTGTTCACACTTCGAATCGAAAAATTATAAACCTATCATTAATCTCATAATTTCATCGTATACTTATCTCGCTTGTTCTAAGCCTAAGGTTGGGTTATGAAAATTCGCAGCTCTGCATTAGGGTTTACGTTAATGGAGTTAATCCTCGTGATTGTTCTCCTCTCTATCCTTTCACTTTTTGCAGCCAGCCGTTTTATGGGCTCTGGCAGTTTCTCTGCATATGCATTACAAGAACGCGTGATTTCTGTTATTCGCCAAGTGCAGGTGAATCGTATGCAGTCGAATATCAGCATCCCAAACAAGTCTTATCCTGAAAGGTGCCTACCTAGTAGCTACAAAGCTGGAGAGGACTCTAGCTACACAAACTTTTGTCTATCGATTACGAGTACTTGTATAGGATCTAGTGCAGCGTGCAATCTGGCTAGTAAGGAACGAGATGCTCGAAGCGATGTTGTTGTCGATAACTCAGCACAGTTTTCTATTATTAATGGTGCCTCTAGTCCCATTGAATTTGATCTATTGGGTAATCCTCTCAATGTTTCTTCTGCTGGTATTTCTATTCTTATTCAAGATAAAAACAGCCAAAGCCAGTGCCAAGTATTGATTAACCCTCAAGGTTATGTTTCGGAGGGAGCATGTTCATGAGAAAGCATATTGGTATGACGCTTATTGAGATGATCATTGCCATCATTCTTATGGGGATTGCGATGGTAGCATTTACGTCTTTTTTAGTTCCTCAAATTCGTGATTCAGCAATGCCTCATTATCAAATGCGTTCAGCAGCCTTAGGGCAGGGTTTTATGTCGCAAATATTGGCACGTGGCTTTGACCAGTGGAGTGATTTTGATGGTGGAGTTATTCGTTGTGAGGAGCCTAGTTTTAACCCTCATCCAGATAACCCCTCTAACGGTTGTTCGGCAACATTGGGTGTCGATACAAAATATGGCGAAATTTCTAATAATCCGAGTACTTTTAATGACGTGGATGATTACATAGGTTGTTGGAGTACACCGACGACAATAGGTCAGTGCCAAAGTGCGAAGCGTGGGAGTATTGCTGATGTATTAGGAAAGAGCGGTGAAGATAAATATCGCAATTTCCGTGTTGAGGTCGGAGTTGCGTACGACAACTTATCTGCGGCGAAAACGACAGGAATCACTAACTATAAAAAAGTCACGATTACGATTTTTGCTAGTAACACTCAACCCCTCACACTGACTGCAATAAGAGGTAACTACTGATGAAAGTTCGTGGTTTCACCTTAATGGAAATGATCGTCACCATCGTAATCGGCAGCTTCATCATGCTTGGTATTGCGGGTTACGTACAGCTAGGTATGAAGGGATACGCAGACACGATTGATCGCCAACGAATGCAAACGCAAGCGCAGTTTGTGCTAGAGAAAATGTCGCGAGAAATTCGTCACGCAGTCCCAAACAGCTTTCATGTCCCTACCGGAACTACCAATTGCTTGGAGTTTATGCCGATTGAATATTCTGGTTTTTACACGCTGACGAATAACAATTTAGAGTTTCTGTTAGGCAATGACTCTACATTGAATCCTATTCCAGCGGATCGTTGGATGGTGATCAATCCAAGTCGCTATGAAGATTTGCAATCTGCCTCTCCTCAGAGTTTGGCGATTGGCAATCTAGCGAAAACTGGTGATGTTTTTATTGTCAGTGGTGCAGCTAGTACGATTGGCGGGTCTTCCATTTCGAGCCGTCATTATATCTATCAAGATAACTCTGAAGTACGTTACTGCTTCGACAATGGTCTAATCACACGGAATGATATTACTGTCGCGGACAGTGTAGATACTTCCGTTAGCGATATGCATTACCTCGAGCCAACACTTCAACGTGGCGGTATCGTGCATATCAATTTAGAGTTCACTCAAAATGGGGAGCGTAGTGTTTACCAACAAGACGTACAGGTGCTCAATGTTCCGTAAAAAAGCTCTGCAAGGTAATGTCCTGATCGTCGTATTGTTCGTCATCATTGTGATGGGCTATCTAGCCGCATCTTTAATGAAGGTGAGTTGGTCAAACCAAAGTACGTTAACCAGAGAATTCTTAGGAACGAAAGCTTGGTTTATTGCGCAATCTGCCAATGAGTGGGCACTAACCCAGCTCTATCCTTTAAACGACACTACTCCAGATGTGGCCGATTTTTGTGCCAATACGGTAAGTGGCGCTACACCAAATGTTACACAAGGCACTAGTTGTCAATTACGTGCTATGACATGTTCAAACATTGGTACCTTTAATGCAGGTACCTCTGAAGCTGAATCTCTATTTAGGGTGCAAGCCACAGCAGTTTGTGGTTCCGGGGTTGCACAAGTACAGCGACAACAAGAGGTTTGGGTTAAGGAATGAATTATATGATTCGTAAAAAAATACTAGTGATGATTACATTGTTGCTCTTTTCTAGCATCTCTTGGGCCAGTCAAAGTTGTAACGTTAAAAGTAACAAAGATTCGTGGGACATAAAATTTAAAATAACCAATGCTGAGATGTCTGAAACCGTTACGGCAAAAAAGAAAAATGGAGCCTCGGAAACAATCGTTTTCTGGACAGATGCACTAAGTGAAAAGGCAAGCGCGATATTTGCTGATAATAAAGTGTTGAAAAACGAAGACTATGAAGTTTGGATTTTTTATGATCCTGAAAATGCTGAAGCCCACAAAGCTGGATTAGCAACGTATTACATCAAATCTGGAACCGATTGGGAGTTCGTTGAGAGTGAAGAAGCTGATTTTACGTCATTGAATGGCGCTAATATTACTCTTTCGTCATCCTCTCCGAGAATTACGTCCTTAAGTTGTCACGAAAATATAGAACATCCTAACATTATTAACCGTTCTCCTAAATTTGAATTTGGCACGATTGATTGCTCTTCTGGGACTGAATGTACAATCAAATTCGATAAAAAATTTAACACGGTACCCCTAGTCTTTGTTATGCCCGTTATTGATGCAAATTTAACGTCTAGAGATGATGGGGAAAGGATTACAGAATATCCATCTACCGTCGGAGTAAAGGACGTAACCAGATCAGAAGCCACAATTTATCAAGATTTTGCTCCGGCTGATAAAGCTGATGATGATGTTGATTTTATTGATAAGGATAAAACACCAGTAGGTAAAATTGACTACTTTGCCATTGAGCAAGGTGTCCTCGAGCTTGAAAATGGCTCGAAAATTGTGTCAGGAACCCTTCCTATTGGAGTGGGGGATGACTATATCGGGGACGGTGTGGCATCACATTATAGTTGCAAGAAGAATGGCTGTAATGAGACCGAGCAAAATGATGGCATTGAAATTAACTTTTCTAACTTTGGTTTATCAGAAGATTTTACTGAAAAGCCCGGAGTGTTAGTCCAAACTCAAACGACAAACAACAAAAATGCTGGAATTTCAGAGTATTGGGCAACCGCTTTGGCTCGTGATGTAACACTAAGGAGTGCTGTTATTGCCTTAGATAAATCCGAGGTTTATAAAACATTGCGAAACAAAAAACTAGATGCCAGTTTTAACCCTGTTTCTGAGCCCGAAGTCGTTGCTTTTGTTGCAGGACAAGGGGAGGGGTTTAAGGATGGTTTGAAGTTTTGGTTGGGGTACGGTGTGACGGAATACACTTTGAAAAAGGATGACCCAGTCATTTCTCCAGTCTTGGATGGGTGTAAGGTTTACACCGATTTTCCTGAAGGTGTAGTTTTCGATGAACCTCCTGTTCTAGTTGCCAACAAGAACTCTCGTAAAGGTAGCAATGGCGGTTGGCTGCGTCGATGCGATGTCAGAACTTCAAGTGTCGCACTTATTAATGAAGAGGATATGCAGCGAGATAAAGAGAGAGGACATACTGATGAGCAAGTTGGCTGGTTTATGTTTGAAAAGGCTAACCCTAACCCTATTTGTTCAGTTTTTACTTCCCCTTTGCAAACCTGGGCTGAGTATGATGATCAGGATAATATCATCGATGGTAACGGGACACTAAGTATTCAAAATGCAACAGTTAAAATCATAGGTACAAAAAAAAATAGTTCTGGAGAACGACTCGTTGGCTTTGAACAGAATAATATATCAGTTGCAAACCCCCAAACAATGAAAGTCTGTGATGGGCAAGCCTGTGTTGGAGATGCAGGGATGATACAGCCTAAAGAAGCATTGGGTGCTTTTTTAGGGGGGACTAATTCGCTGAATTTAGCTGGATACACCGGTTATACCCAAAGTAAGGAATTGAGCGGTAGCGCGGAATACAAAAGTGTTAATATTCAAGAAGGTGGTACCCTCATTTTAAAAAACGGAACCTACTGGTTTGAATCAATATCCATGAATGGGAAGAGCGCCATAGTGGTGCCTGAGGGTGAAGAGGTTGTCGTCCATACTAAGAAACTTTATATGACAAATACAAGTTTTATTGGCACCGTTTCTGACGATGTAATGCAAAGCAATACATCTAAAAATCCTGAAATTTATAGATCCAGTTCTCTAAACGTGGTTAAAAATGGCGGCTGGTTTGCTGATGACAGCTATCTAAGGATAAATGTACATAAAGACAGTTCGTTAAATGGTTCGGTGCCATTTAAGATGGATAGCAATGCTATTTTTATTGGTATGGTTTATAACGAAAGTAACACATACCTAACCTCTAATGTTCAGTTTTATGGGGCATTGACGACAAAGGATATTAAGCTTGATAGTCATTCCCAAATAATTCGGTCATCAGGTTGTCTAGCACCGGTTAATAGCTATGAGCTTGGTATAACGCCAAGTACTCAATTAGCGTTGATGTGTGGCGAGGATACTCCAACATTCGATATCCTTACTCAAAACAACTCTGTTGGTGAAAGTTTAGAAGTCATTATTTCTATTCCTGATGCTGATAGTGTTGCATTTATTTTAGAAGCATCAGTTGGAAGCGGGAATGCTTGTTCGATAACGAGTAGTGCAGATCGTTGTAAGTTTATAAGCAATCGTAATGGTGAGCTTACGATTAGCGCAAAGGTGGACAACTTTGATGCTAATTTGGCTAAAACACGTTATCAGCTTAAAGCCATGCTTCTAGAAGATACTGATAATTCAAAAAGTGTCGATTTTAGTTTTGTCCCTTATAAATTTGATATCAAGTCTAGCAATCAAGATGAATGGGATAACTCTGCTATTTCAATGATTGCAAACAAACCTGTTGATATAGATGTTCGAGTACTTGCGTGTCCGCCATCGTCAGATCCGTCTTCTCCGGTCGTGCTCAAATATAATCATTCATTAAAGGGTGATGATGTATCTTCTCTAATTACAATGCCATCAGCGAATCAATCCGGTTCTATCTCGCTGTCTGGTCTAGATTTTAAGGACGGCCTAGCAAAATCTTCAGTTACGTTTACGGATTCAGGGGAAGCAACGATAACCCTAAAGGATTCAGAGTTTGATTGTGATAGTTTTGATGAGCTAAAAGACCCCGATACAAAAGAATGTCAAATCGACGGCGGTATCTTAAGTGGGGAGTTTTCTGTTAAATCGCGTCCATGGAAGTTTTCTGTTTGCCCTCAGAGCACTGAAGGTGAGTATGTTTCCGCAAATGGTAACAGTAAGAGTGGTAATGCTTTTGTTGCCGCTGGTCAGCTCTTTTCTGTTCGAGTCGCACCGCTAAAATACAATAGCCCAGAGTGTAGCGAGCAAGAACAGTTAACCCACAATTACTTTTTATCTGAGGCGTCTGCTGAGTTATCGTATACGCTCGATTCTCCAGTCGGTGGTATTTTAGGCAACTTGAGTGGCACATTGGTACGCAATGTGTCTGATGATAAAAAAATGGCCTATAGCTATGTTTTTTCCGATCTAGCCTATTCAGAGGTTGGAAGCATAAATTTGTCTGCCTTGGAAACTGGGGCTTTTTATTCTTCAATAGAAGTTGATGGAGATAAAGGGGTCAAAGGTTCTCGTAAGATAGGGCGCTTTTACCCTGATAGCTTTGTGATCAATTCAACGAAATGGGATGCGCCAAAAAATCAAGGAAACATTTCGTATATGGGACAGAATTTCGATTTGGCAGAAGTATCGATACTCCCATACGGTATGGGCAGTAGTGCGCCATTGAAAAACTACCACTTAATTGATGGCGGTTATCAAGCTAAGCTTGCCGTTCTGGGGGATGGAAAAGTATCAAACAGTTTAATTCTTGATACATCGCTAGGTGATTGGCGAGAGAACCCCGATGTATCGGAGACTTCACAGTGGTATTTGCAGGACGCTTTTGCATATGTGACTAAGCCCCTTGACGAAAATGGACCTTTCAACACAAATGATCGACTCTCAAAAGCTACAGAGTTTAGTCTTGAAATATCGGGTAAAGACCCTGTTAGATTGAAAAATAGTTCTTCCGAGAGCTACAGTATATCTGCTGTACTTCCTAGCCAACCTCCCGTTAGGTTTGGGCGAATGATGTTATCTGACGTGGGGGGATATCAAGGGCAGAAGTTGACAGTTCCTCTTTCTGTGGAATTTTGGAACGGTGAGCGTTTTGTAACTAATGCAGAAGATAACAATACCTCAGTGATTAACTTCATTCAGAAACAAACACCAATTTGGCCTGATGATGGAACTGCTTGTTCAGTTCTTTTAGAGGGGAATGCTACTGTTTCTGGAGGAAAAACACGGAAAATTAAAGCCCAACAAGACTTAGCTACATGTCAATCTTCGGTTCGTCAGCAAACAGAAGTTTGGCTAGGGCTCGACTCGAATGGAAGCAATGTCCCATGGCTCAAATACGACTGGGATAAAGATGGCTCCGAAGAAAACCCATCCTCCGTCGTCACCTTTGGTATTCATCGAGGTAACGATCGCGTGATTTACCGTGGTGAGCCAGGGTTAACCGGACAGTAACAACTTAGGTTTTTGCCCTTAAGTTAGGAAACTGCAAGAAATTGAGGCTTTCTGCTCATGTTTGTGTACCAATACCTTGCTGTGACAGCGAGGCATTGGTACATTTAGAGCAATTTTTGTCTTCTATATTTTTGCAGGATGAGCGAAGAGTATGTTTAAGAAACTTCGTGGCATGTTTTCTAACGATCTATCTATCGATTTAGGTACAGCCAACACTCTAATTTACGTAAAAGGGCAAGGAATTGTCCTTGATGAACCTTCTGTAGTTGCTATTCGTCAAGATCGTGTAGGTTCTGCAAAAAGCGTTGCTGCAGTCGGTCACGCAGCAAAACAGATGCTTGGTCGTACACCTGGCAACATTTCCGCTATCCGCCCAATGAAAGACGGCGTAATTGCTGATTTCTACGTAACCGAAAAAATGCTTCAGCACTTTATCAAACAAGTGCATGACAACAGCATCCTAAAGCCAAGCCCACGTGTTCTTGTTTGTGTTCCTTGTGGTTCTACCCAAGTTGAGCGTCGCGCAATTCGTGAATCAGCACTTGGTGCTGGTGCCCGTGAAGTTTACCTAATCGACGAGCCAATGGCGGCGGCAATTGGTGCTGGTTTACGCGTATCTGAGCCGACCGGTTCAATGGTGGTCGATATCGGTGGTGGTACAACTGAAGTTGCCGTTATCTCTCTAAACGGTGTGGTTTACTCATCGTCTGTACGTATCGGTGGTGACCGCTTTGATGAAGCTGTGATCAACTACGTACGTCGTAACTACGGCAGCTTAATTGGTGAAGCAACGGCTGAAAAGATCAAACACGAAATCGGTTCTGCTTACCCAGGTGATGAAGTTCAAGAGATTGAAGTTCGCGGTCGTAACCTTGCAGAAGGTGTGCCACGAAGCTTTAGTTTGAACTCAAACGAGATCCTAGAAGCGCTTCAAGAGCCGCTATCTGGCATCGTATCAGCAGTCATGGTTGCACTAGAACAGTGCCCACCAGAGCTTGCTTCAGACATTTCTGAAAACGGTATGGTACTAACAGGTGGTGGTGCACTACTTAAAGACCTAGACCGTCTACTAATGGAAGAAACTGGTATTCCTGTGGTTATCGCGGAAGATCCACTAACGTGTGTTGCGCGTGGTGGCGGTAAAGCTCTAGAAATGATCGACATGCACGGTGGCGATCTGTTCTCTGAAGAATAAAGGTTTAGGTGAAGCTCATGTCGGGCTTCACCTTCATTTCTGCTCTCTCTGTAATTCAAACATGCTCCATACCTAAAAGTATTTATTTAAGTATTTTTAGGTTGCCAAGTAAGGCTCAATAATCATGGAAGCAATCAGGTCAAAAACAAGATGAAACCGATTTTCGGCAGAGGTCCGTCTCTGCAATTACGTCTGTTTTTTGCTGTCATCGTGTCGGCGAGCTTAATGCTGGCCGATAGTCGTCTAGATACGTTTTCCAACGTTCGATACCTACTAAACAGTATGGTTGCACCGATTCAGTACGCAGCGAATTTGCCTCGTAGTATGTTCGATGGCGTATTTGAACGTTTTAATTCTCATCAGGCATTAGTTGAAGGCAATCGCAGCTTAAAGCGAGAAGTGTTACGCCTGAAAAGCGAGCTTATCTTGCTCGACCAATATAAAGAAGAAAACCAACGCCTACGTAAGTTGTTAGGATCTTCATTTGTCCGTGATGAAAAGAAAGTCGTGACAGAAGTAATGGCGGTTGATACTTCACCTTATCGTCATCAAGTGGTGATCGATAAAGGCCGTATTGATGGTGTTTACGTTGGTCAGCCTGTTATCAACGAGAAAGGCATCGTTGGTCAGGTCACGTTTGTCGCAGCGCACAACGCACGTGTTCTGCTGCTAACGGACGCGAAAAATGCAATTCCTGTCCAGGTGATCCGCAATGATATCCGAGTGATCGCATCGGGCAATGGTGAAATGGATGAAATCCAACTGGAGCACATTCCAACCAGCACAGATATTCAGGTTGGTGATTTCTTGGTGACATCCGGTTTAGGTGGCATTTACCCTGAGGGATATCCAGTCGCGACGGTTACCAATGTGGATCACGATACGCGTCAAGAGTTCGCCTCAATCAAGGCTGAGCCGGTTGTGGAATTTGATCGCTTACGCTACCTACTGCTGATTTGGCCGAATGAAGACCGTCAACACAAAGTACTGCGGTCCAATGTAGATGAAGGGTTAGAGCAAGAACAAGAGGTAACCGATGGCCAATAATGTATTGAGTAGCCGAATGGTGATTGGCGTCAGTTTCTTCGTTGCGCTGGTACTGCAAACCATTCCATGGCCTGGTGTGTTAGATGTGTTGCGTCCTTCATGGTTGTTCCTTGTCACGTGTTATTGGGTGTTGGCACTACCGCACCGAGTAAACGTCGGAACTGCGCTAGTGTTGGGCTTATTGTGGGACATTTTGATCGGCTCAACGCTTGGAATTCGTGGCATGATGATGTCGATCGTTATCTACCTTGTGGCGCTGAATTTCCTGTTGATTCGCAACATGGCATTGTGGCAACAGTCGATTTTAATTGCCTTTTTTACTGCGTTATTGGAAGTTTTGATATTCTGTGGGGAATATTTGAACCAGGACGTAGTATTTAATCCATTATCTCTGTGGACGGCGGCAATAAACTGTATACTTTGGCCATGGATGTTTTTATTAATGCGACGAGTTCGTCGTGCATGGCACGTAAGGTAAAGCGGTGAAGAAAAGCTTATCTCTCGTTCTCGCATCGGGTTCTCCGAGAAGAAAAGAGCTGCTTGCTCAACTGGGTTATGATTTTGAGATCGTATTGCCTGATATTGAGGAAGCCAAACAGGCTCATGAGCAAGCACGAGATTACGTGTTGCGTCTTTCTTTGGAAAAAGCTCAGGCAGGCTTAGCGTTGGCTAAGCCTGATTCCGTTGTATTGGGCTCTGATACGGTCGTAGTATGCGATGACCGTGTGCTAGAAAAACCAAAAAGTTTTGAAGATTCAAAGCGTATGCTTACTGACTTATCGGGTCGTCGTCATCAAGTGATGACTGCGGTGAGCGTTGTATCATCGGAACAACAACATTCAGTGGTCGTTACCACTGACGTGTGGTTCAAACCACTGACTCACGAAGAAATCGAACAATATTGGCAGTCAGGAGAGCCATGCGATAAAGCTGGAAGTTATGGTATTCAGGGACTCGGAGGGCGATTTGTCACCCGAATCGAAGGCAGTTATCACGCTGTAGTAGGCTTACCTTTGTTCGAAACCGATCAGCTAATTCAAGAATTTTTATAATTGTTTTGAGGTGTGCACATGAGTGCAGAATTGCTGCTTAACGTGACCCCGAGTGAAACTCGTGTGGCCATGATTGAAGGTGGAGTACTACAAGAAATACATATCGAGCGCGAATCGCGTCGCGGTATTGTGGGCAATATATACAAAGGCAAAGTAAGCCGAGTGTTACCAGGCATGCAGGCGGCTTTCGTCGACATTGGTTTAGATAAAGCGGCGTTTTTACATGCGTCAGATATTGTTCCCCATACCGAATGTGTGGCAGAAAACGAAAAACAGCAGTTTCAAGTCCGTGATATCTCTGAGCTGGTACGCCAGGGACAAGACATTGTTGTTCAAGTGGTCAAAGATCCGCTCGGCACGAAAGGTGCGCGTTTAACGACGGATATCACCTTACCTTCGCGTTATCTTGTTTTTATGCCGGGGGCCAGCCATGTCGGTGTTTCGCAGCGTATTGAAAGTGAAAAAGAGCGCGAGCGTTTGAAAAAGGTGGTGAACCATTACTGCGATGAGCACGGTGGTTTTATCATTCGTACCGCGGCAGAAGGCGCTGATGAAAAAGAGCTATCTCAAGATGCGGCATTTCTAAAGCGTTTGTGGCTAAAAGTCATGGAGCGTCGCTCAAAATACAAAACGCGTTCAACACTTTACGGTGAACTCGGCTTAGCTCAACGCATTCTGCGTGACTTTGTTGGCACAGAGCTCGATAAGATCATGGTCGACTCTCGCCTTGAATACGAGAACCTGAAAGAATTCACTTCTGAGTATGTACCGGAGTTAACAGATAAGCTTGAGCTTTACGAAGGTGACAAGCCAATCTTTGACATGTACGACACCGAAAACGAAATTCAGCGTTCTTTAGAGCGCAAGGTCGAGCTAAAATCGGGCGGCTATTTGATCATCGATCAAACCGAAGCCATGACCACCATCGACATCAACACGGGTGCATTTGTCGGTCGTCGTAATCTCGAAGAGACTATCTTCAATACCAATATAGAGGCAACGCAAGCTATTGCGCGTCAGCTACGTTTACGTAACCTCGGCGGTATCATCATTATTGATTTTATCGATATGGCATCCGAAGAGCATCGTCAGCGAGTACTTACCTCACTGGAAACGGCGCTGGCGAAAGACCGAGTAAAAACCAACATCAACGGCTTTACCCAGCTTGGCTTAGTTGAAATGACGCGTAAGCGTACGCGAGAAAGTATTGAACATATCTTGTGCTCTGGCTGTCCTACTTGTGAAGGCCGTGGCAGCGTGAAAACAGTCGAAACCGTATGCTTTGAGATATTACGCGAGATTACTCGTGTGAACCGTGCTTACGACGCCGATAATTTTGTCGTGTACGCATCGCCATTTGTTGCTGAAGCACTATTGGGCGATGAGTCTCATGCGTTGGCTGAGCTCGAAGTATTTATTGGCAAGCAAGTGCGAGTTCAGGCTGAACCCCTGTACATTCAGGAACAGTTTGACGTCGTAATGATGTAATTTGGAACATTTGTGAATTCTGGTGTTAACCGTTTTGGGCGTTTTTGTGCGTGGAGTTTAGTTACTGTATTGGTGTTATTAGCCATATTAGTAACCACGCTTCGCGTCACACTGCCGCAACTTAACCATTTCCAAGATGAGATCAAAACCTGGGTCAAACAAGGCACAGGTTTTGACGTTTCTATTGCCAATGTCGCAGGGACGTGGCGCAATAATCATCCCTCAATTGCGTTACTGGGTTTAGAGGCAAATCTACCAAACGTGCAAGATGCACGCTTCGCTGTTGAAGAAGTCCAGATTGAGTTCGATCTTATTCAATCTCTTTTTCAACTTAAACCTGTAGTTGCAGACCTTACCATTCATAACCTCGCTTTAGATATTCACACTGTAGACATTCTGCCGACTTCTAATCGTCAAGAATCGAAGCCTGAAGTGGATAAGAGCGAAGTGAAACTCATTGACCAACTCGACTCACTTCTTTTACGTCAGTTCGAAGACTTCACTATTAGCGATTCACGGATTTGGTATAAGTCTGTGTCAGGTGAAACTCGCCGTTTAGATATTGAGCAGCTTCGTTGGAGCAATCAAGGGAAACGTCACGTAGCCGAAGGCACGGTTAGCATTGCCGATGTTCGCCTGAACTCATTGTTAGTAAGCGCTAACTTTAAAGATCATGGCTCGTTGCGCGATGTATCTGGTGAGTTTTACGTGAGTGCTCAAGATGTCTCGGTCACACCTTGGCTGACCACTTACATGCAAGAAGAGTCAGGAGCAGAGTCGGGTAAAGTCAGCTTAAATACTTGGCTAACGCTCAAACATAGCCAACCGCATGATGCTTATGTTGAATTGCTGCCTTCCGAGTTGGTGTGGAATGAAGATGGACATCATGAGTTGTTTATTGAGTCTGGAATTTTCAATCTTCGACCAGATAAACAAGGCTGGAAAGTAAATGGCCACTCACTTCAGATCAGAACCGATAATACCCCTTGGCCAGAGCTAGACGTCGCGTTTGATTGGCAACCAAACGGCTGGATGCTTAATCTCTCTCAACTCGACATCGAAGCACTTATTCCGCTCATCAAATTGGCTCCAGAGTCGGAATCGACCAGTGACCTTATCAACAAATTGGCACCGAAAGGCCGAGTTGAAGATGTTCGCTTGTCCATGAACGGCGGTTTAGACACCTTACGCTACTCCGCGGAACTGGATGAACTTGCAATGACGCAATGGGAACTGCTACCAGGATTCCATCATGTACAGGGCAGTGTATCTGGTGATTTAGATCAGGCAAAAGCGAAAGTAACCGTCATTGATGATGTATTTCCGTACGGCGATGTATTCCAAGCTCCGCTGAATATCAAACAAGGTGAAGTCGATATTATCTGGCAGCAAGATGAGAGCGGCTGGCGCTTGTGGTCGGATAAAGTGACGGCAGCAACGCCTGATCTTCAAGTCCTGGGGGCATTCCGTCTTGATTTTCCAAAAGAACAAAGCCCATTTTTATCGTTCTATGCCGAAGCGGATCTCTACAACGCGGGTGAGACATGGCGCTATCTACCGACTCTGGCACTTGGACAAGACTTGACCGACTATCTTTCGACCGCGATTCAGGGCGGAAAAGTGAATACAGCGAAATTGTTGTGGTATGGCGAGTTAGGTGATTTTCCTTACAAAGAACATAATGGCATGTTCCAAGCTTGGGTTGGATTAAAAGACGCGAAATTTAGCTTTGATACGGCATGGCCAACCATCACGGATTTGCAGCTAGACTTGCTGTTTGAAAATGATGCCATGTATTTGGATTCAAAATCAGCCACACTAAATGGCGTTCATGCCAAGCGTATCACTGGGCGAATCCCTGAGTTGGCAGAAGGTGGACACATCGAGATTGAAGCGAAAGCAAGCGCGCCGGGTAATGAAGTCCGTGACTACATGATGGCGACGCCATTAGTGGATTCAGTCGGTGCCGCATTGACAGCGCTGCAAGTGAGTGGTCCCGTTTACTCTGAGTTTCAACTCAACATACCGTTTGATTTTGAGAAAGAGTCTCGCGCTTGGGGTTATGCCGATTTAACAGAAAATCGTGTTGATATTGAAGCGCCGCCAATGACGCTTGAAAACGCCACAGGACGTATCACCTTCGACAATGATGTGGTTACCACATCGGGTTTGTCGGCCGAATTATTGCAACAGCCTATCTCTCTTGATTTCCATGGAGAGAGTGCGGAGCAAGGCTACAACGTGACAATTAATACACTAGGAGATTGGGATGTCGAGCCGCTCAAACCCTATGTCGGTGAGCGTTGGTTAAACCTTGTTTCTGGCCATGCGCCGTGGCAAATGGACATTGACTTGCAACTCAATGATGTTGGTTTCACTTATCAGCTTGAAGTGCTGGCGCAGCTAAATCGTCTGACTAGTCAATATCCTTATCCTTTAGCGAAACAAATTGGCGAGTCTGGGCAAGCGAAACTGCAAGCATCCGGCAACCAAGAGAGTATTTCAGCAAGACTACAGATCCCAAATGTGAAGTATCAAACTGAGATAGATATCGCTGGCGATGTCCCGGTTCTGACTGCGACTCATTTAATGGTTGGCAAAGGTGGCTTCCGGATTAGTCCTATTGTCGGGCACGATGCTTCGGTGCGTGTCGAAGAACTGAATTTAGACCAATGGGCGGAGCTTGCGCAGGTCTCTGAGAGCAAGCCTTCATCGTCTGTTTTGGCAAGCATGAAAACGCCGACCATTCCATTGCCGACACGCATTGAAGTTGAAACGCCAAACTTACAGCTCGGTGGGATTGAGTTTCATGATGTGGATTTTTCAGCAAGCAAGAAAAATTTGAGTTGGCAACTCGATGTGGACAGTCAAGAGGTTAAAGGGAAAGCTAACTATCTGAAACCCTATGATCTATCGGTCTCTCTAGAGCACTTGCATCTGTACATCCCAGGGTTTGAAGAGATGACCAAAGAGCGCAGTTCAATCTTTGCGAGTGAAGATCAAAACGCACCTTTGATTACCAATTTTGACCGCAAGTTTCACGCAGAGATGCCAAACTTAACTTTGAACATCGATGATTTTTGGCTGCAAGGCTACAAAGTGGGCAAAGTGAATGTTGATTTGCAGCGTCGCGAGAACCGCTTGGAGTGGAAAAATATCACCTTTAGTAGCGGCAAAAACCGCATTGATATGAGTGGTTGGTGGGACCTGACGAAAGAGAGTAGTCATTCCAACTTAACCATGAAAATGAAAGGTGATAACAACACCGATCTTATGGAGCGCTTTGGTATTACATCAGGCATTCAACAAGCACCATTTGAGATCAATGCCAATATGGAATGGGACGGCGCACCTTGGTCAATGAAGACACAAACCTTGCAAGGAAACGTCTCAACGGAATTTGGTAAAGGCGTGATCAGTGAAGTTAGTGGTGCGGCACGCTTGTTAGGCTTGTTCAGCTTGGATTCTATCATCCGTAAGATGCAGCTCGATTTTACCGATGTATTCGATAAAGGCATGGCATTCAACTCGATCACGGGAACGGGCAAAATCCAAGACGGTGTGTTTATCACCAATGATATCGTAATGGATGCGTTAGCAGGGGAAATGCAAATCCGCGGCATCGCTAATATGAACAGCAGAATGGTTGATGCGGAAGTGAAATTCACACCAGACATCACGTCAGGCCTACCAATGCTGACCGCGTTTGCCGTTGCGCCTCAAACTGCTTTGTATGTCTTGGCCATCTCTACGGTGATATCTCCGGTGGTTGAGGTCTTCACTCAAGTCAATTATGAAGTGAAAGGCCCACTAGATTCACCAACGGTGAAAGAAATTTCGCGAAGTAAAGGTGAATACAAGCTGCCAGAAAAACTGCGTGAACAGGCCAAATAACTCACCGAATATAATGGAATAGGGAGGAAACACATGGAGCGTGTTGGCATTATTCAAATGACTTCGGGTCCGGATATTAACGCGAATTTGGACTTCATTGAAAAACAGTGTGCTTTAGCGAGCAAGCAAGGTGCCAAACTTGTTCTTACTCCTGAAAATACAGTGCTATTTTCCAGTCGCGAAGCTTATCATCAACATGCAGAGCCACTTGGCAGTGGCATGATTCAACAGCGGCTCTGTGAAATCGCTAGAAAGAACCAGTTAACGCTAATTGTCGGAAGCATGCCCATTCAAACCGCAAAAGGTGTCACGACAACAACACTTGTATTGCCGCCGCACGGTAAATGCATTGCTCACTATGACAAACTGCATATGTTTGATGTCGACGTAGCCGATGGTTATGGTAGTTATCGTGAGTCGGATACGTTTATGGCGGGTAATCAAATAGTCGTTGCGGAAACTGATATCGGCAGTGTTGGATTGAGTATTTGTTATGATTTACGTTTCCCAGAACTTTATAAAGTATTGCGTCAAGAAGGGTCGGATATCATTGTGGTGCCCGCTGCGTTTACCGCTGTGACGGGGCAAGCTCACTGGGAAATACTATTGCGAGCTAGAGCGATTGAGACACAATGTTGGATTTTGGCAAGCGGACAAACTGGAACGCATCCATGTGGACGAAAAACATGGGGACACTCAATGGTCGTTGACCCTTGGGGACGTATCCATAAACAGCTTCAGGATGAAGTAGGTTTATTGGTGACTGAGATAGATTTGTCACAAAGCCAACAAGTAAGGCAGAATATGCCGCTGACTCAACACAGTCGCTTTCAAAATGAATTGAGACGGAAATAAAAGAGCTAACTATGAGCACAAACCAAATAGAACAGGCACTCCTTGCCCCAAATGGTCTGACAGAACAAGACATTGCTGACACGCTTGCCAGCATTGCGACGCGCCAGATCGATTATGCGGACATTTACTTTCAGTCCAGCTGGCATGAGTCTCTGGTTCTAGAAGACAGCATCATCAAAGATGGCTCTTTTAACATTGATTGTGGTGTTGGTGTCCGTGCAGTAACTGGCGAGAAAACCGGCTTTGCCTACTCTGATCAAATCCAGCCTGAAGGCCTGAAGCAGAGTGCAATGGCGGCGCGCGGTATTGCTCAGCAAGGGCAGAATGGTAAAGTCCAAGCGTTTAAACGCACCGAAAACCAAGCGTACTACGCCGCTGTGAATCCACTAGCTGAATGGGAAAAGCAGCAAAAAACAGAATTGCTCAAATCTCTAGATGCTTACATCCGCACTAAAGAACCATTGATTAAAGAAGTCTCGATCAGCATCAGCGGTGTGCATGAGCAGATGCTTGTTGCGGCAACAGACGGTACTTATGCAGGCGATATTCGTCCTTTGGTGCGTTTGTCTATTAGCGTGCTTGCACAAAAAGGTGAACGACGTGAACGCGGTAGTGCTGGTGGCGGCGGCCGTTTCGGTTACGATTTCTTTTTAACGGAAAGCAATGGAGTGAAACAAGCTTTCCATTATGCAGACGAAGCGATTCGCATGGCGTTAATCAACCTTGAAGCAGAAGCAGCACCAGCAGGCATGATGCCAGTGGTATTGGGCTCTGGCTGGCCTGGCGTGTTGCTACACGAAGCGGTAGGTCATGGACTAGAAGGTGACTTTAACCGCAAAGAGTCGTCAGTGTTCTCTGGAAAAATGGGTCAACAAGTGACGTCTTCACTGTGTACCATCGTCGATGACGGCACGTTAAAAGACCTTCGTGGTTCACTGAATGTGGATGATGAAGGGGTAAACGGTCAGTACAACACGCTTATCGAGAATGGTGTGCTGAAAGGCTATATGCAAGACAAGCTAAACGCGCGGCTAATGGGTGTAAATCCAACGGGTAACGGTCGTCGTGAATCGTATGCACACTTGCCAATGCCTCGTATGACCAACACCTACATGCTTCCAGGTGAACATACGCCAGAAGAAATCATCTCGACGGTCGAGAAAGGGTTGTATGCGCCAAACTTTGGTGGCGGCCAGGTGGACATTACTTCGGGTAAGTTTGTGTTCTCTGCATCGGAAGCGTACTTGATTGAAAACGGTAAAATTACGCGCCCTGTTAAAGGTGCGACGTTGATTGGCTCAGGTATCGAAGCAATGCAGCAAGTCTCTATGGTCGGTAACGACCTAAGTATCGACAAGGGCGTTGGCGTATGTGGTAAAGCAGGTCAAAGTGTGCCAGTTGGGGTTGGTCAGCCGACCTTGAAACTGGACTCACTGACAGTAGGTGGCACTGAGTAACTCAGTTGAATCGTTATAAAAAGAGCGCTCATTAGAGCGCTCTTTTGCTTTGTGAGTCGGTGTCAATTACAGGTTTTCTTCAGCAAATTCCGCCAAGCGGCTACGAACCACGCCGTTGAGGTGAATATTCGCGCTGCCTTCAAAGTTCTTGAAGCGTTCAACCATGTAGGTCAAACCAGAGGTCACTGGGGTGAGGTAATGGGAGTCAATCTGCGCCAAGTTACCGGAGCAGACGATTTTGGTTCCTTCACCACAGCGGGTAATGATGGTTTTGATTTGTGATGCAGTGAGGTTTTGACACTCATCAAGCAGTACAAACGCATTTTGAATCGAACGGCCACGCATAAAGTTGATGGATTTAAATTGAATGTTGGCTTTATCGCAGATGTACTTCAATGAGCCTTCAGTGCAGTGATCGTGTTTATGTAGCGCTTCCAAGGTATCGGTCACCGCCGCTAACCACGGCATCATTTTCTCCTCTTCGGAGCCGGGTAAGAAGCCGATGGATTCACCGATATCTGGCGTGTTACGTGTTACGATAATTTTATCGAACATGCTTTTTTCAATGGTTTGCTCCAATGCTGCTGCCATTGCCAGTAATGTCTTACCACTACCCGCCGCACCCGTTAGAATCACCAAGTCAATTTCTGGATCGAGTAAGGCATCTAACGCCATTCCCTGGTAGATATTTTTAGGTGTGATGTCCCAAGCCTTACGATGCATTAGACGTTCGCGGCTCAGGTCGAGAAGCGTTAGCTTGTCTTCATTGATGGTTTCTACGCGACCAGCAAAGTCACTGTCTTCATCAATAACGTATTGGTTGATAAAGGTTGGGTCGAAGGGTTCGCGACTGAGTTTGTGGTAAGTTTTTCCGCCCAGTGCATAGCTTTCTACTTCCTCAATACCGCTCCAGAAATCACCTTCACGCAATTGAAAGCCTTTGGTTAGGTATTGAATGTCGTCAATCAGTTGGTCGGTTCTATAGTCCTCAACAAAGCGTACACCAGCCCCTTTGGCTCGCAGACGCATGTTGATGTCTTTCGTGATCAGTACCACTTCACGTGGTGCACGTTTATTTTGCAGATAAAGCACCGCGTTGAGAATACGGTTGTCACCGGCTTTGTCGGCGAAGGCTTTGACGGTTTCCTGCAGTTCAAAATCCGCCAAAATGGAAATAGTACCCTGGTCGGGGTTGTCTTTAGAAACAGGAATGCCTTCAGAGATTTCATCTGGCGTTGCTTCTTTAAACAAATCTTCCAAGGTGCGAATAGCCACGCGCGCATCTCTTGCAACGTCGCGCTTACTGTCTTTGATTCGGTCGAGTTCTTCCAACACGGTCATGGGGATAACGACATCGTGTTCTTGGAAAGAGAAGATGGCAAAGGGTTCATGAAGAAGAATGTTGGTATCGAGTACAAACAGTTTCCGATCGGTATCGCCCATAGCGTCTCCTTGCCGTAGTACGGCTCTGCATGCGAGTTGTTAGGTCGTTTCCAAATAGGTGTGAAGTGACCTAACTCTGATTGCTTGCAATAGAGGTTGTCGGGCTGATGTCGGCTAGTGTGCAACCGAGTAGCAAGACAACTTACTGCAAACCCGTGTTGATCCTAATCGTGTACTAACGCGCTTAAATCATATGCAATGGTTTTAAACGCCCCTCATTAGAAGTATACGTAATATTTACGTTCTACAACTTAATAATTGGCATGAGTATTTTACAATTTGATTGCATTTAGAGTTTGGGAAAAAAAGTTTCTGCTTGGTGCGGTTTCGGCGTGACCTAAATCACAGCTTCAAGTAAGATTAGCGACCTTTTTCTGCGTATAGGCTACGTCCGATTTATCATGTTGAGCTGGCTTAAAAAATACTCAGTTCATACTGAAATGACGAATGCTATCGGCATAGCAGAAGCCAGAATCAGATCTAAACTATTATCCATGCCCACGGGCATGAGTAGACCAACAAGAAATACGAATCAAGAACTAATAACGAGGTAGTCAATTCATGACATTTGCTTTGGGGCAGCGCTGGATTAGCGATACGGAAAGCGATTTAGGTTTAGGTACCGTTGTAGCAATGGATGCTCGTACTGTGACATTGATGTTTGCAGCGTCAGAGGAAAACCGAGTTTACGCACGTAACGATGCACCTGTTACCCGAGTCACCTTTAATGTTGGGGATGTCATCGATTGCCAAGAAGGTTGGTCTCTAAAAGTAGAAGAAGTACTGGAAGATGAAGGTCTTTACACCTATTTCGGTACTCGTGAAGACACGCAAGAAACCGCTGTTGTTCTGCGTGAGATTTTTCTTAGCAACCAAATTCGTTTTAACAAACCTCAAGATAAGTTGTACGCCGGTCAAATCGACCGTATGGACAACTTTGTTCTGCGTTACCGTGCGCTAACCAACCAGTTTGAGCAGCATAAGAGCCCAATGCGTGGCCTATGTGGTATGCGTGCAGGTTTGATCCCTCATCAGCTTTACATCGCGCACGAAGTTGGCCGTCGTCACGCGCCACGCGTCTTGTTGGCGGATGAGGTAGGTTTGGGTAAAACCATCGAAGCGGGCATGATCATCCACCAACAAGTTCTGTCTGGTCGTGCCGAACGCATTTTGATTGTGGTGCCTGAAACACTGCAGCATCAATGGCTGGTTGAGATGATGCGTCGTTTCAATCTGCATTTCTCTATCTTTGACGAAGAGCGCTGTATCGAAGCTTTTGCGGATGCAGAAAACCCATTTGATACTCAGCAATATGTGCTGTGTTCTTTGGATTTCCTACGTAAGAGCCGCAAGCGTTTTGAACAAGCACTGGAAGGTGAATGGGACCTACTGGTTGTCGATGAAGCGCATCACCTTGAATGGAGCCAAGATAAACCGAGCCGTGAATACCAAGTGGTAGAAGGCTTGGCTGAACGTACTCCAGGTGTGTTGCTACTGACTGCAACGCCAGAGCAGCTTGGTCGTGAGAGTCACTTTGCTCGTCTGCGTTTGTTGGATCCAGACCGCTTCTATGATTACGAAGCATTCGTTGAGGAAGAAGAGCAATACGCGCCCGTAGCAGATGCGATTACTTCACTCTTTTCCGGTGAAAAGCTACCTAATGAAGCAAAAAACCAGATCACTGAGTTGTTGTCTGAACAAGACGTAGAACCACTTTTCCGTATTATCGAAAGTGAAGCGGACGAAGAAGCTAAAGCGTCGGCACGCCAAGAGCTAATCGATAACTTGATGGATCGTCATGGTACAGGGCGTGTTCTGTTCCGTAACACGCGCGCGGCCATCAAAGGCTTCCCTAAGCGTAACGTGCATCTGATGCCAATGGATATTCCACCGCAATACACTACATCAATGCGTGTTGCTGGGATGATTGGCGGTAAGATGAGTTCTGAAGCACGTGCGATGAAGAACCTTTACCCGGAAGAAATTTTCCAAGAATTTGAAGGCGATGACGCAAGCTGGTGGCAGTTTGACTCGCGTGTGAATTGGTTGCTTGAAAAAGTAAAAGAGAAGCGCAGCGAGAAAATCCTCGTGATTGCTTCTCGTGCGAGTACCGCACTGCAATTGGAGCAAGCACTGCGTGAGCGTGAAGGTATCCGCGCCACCGTTTTCCACGAAGGTATGTCGATTCTTGAACGTGACAAAGCGGCGGCTTACTTTGCGCAAGAAGAAGGTGGAGCACAAGTTCTTATCTGTAGCGAAATCGGCTCTGAAGGTCGTAACTTCCAGTTTGCCAACCAACTTGTCATGTTCGACTTGCCATTCAACCCAGACTTGCTTGAGCAACGTATTGGTCGTTTGGACCGTATCGGTCAAAATCGCGATATCGACATTCATGTTCCTTACCTGAAAGGCACATCGCAAGCGATCTTAGCACGTTGGTTCGATGAAGGCCTGAACGCTTTTGCGGAAACCTGCCCAACAGGCCGTGCTGTTTACGATAAGTACTCCGATGATCTGATTGAAATTCTTGCCTCTGGTGATACCAGCACGCTAGATGAGATCATTGAAGCGTCAGCAAAAATGAATAAAGAGCTGAAATCCCAATTGGAGCAAGGCCGCGATCGCCTATTAGAAATGCATTCAAATGGCGGGGAAAAAGCACAACAAATCGTTGAGAAAATTGAATCAACCGACGGCGATACCAATCTGGTCACCTTCGCACTTTCTCTTTTTGACACGATTGGCTTGAATCAAGACGATAAAGGTGAAAACGCCCTGATTGTGACCCCATCTGAGCACATGATGGTGCCAAGCTACCCAGGTCTGCCATACGAAGGAGCGACGATCACGTTTGATCGTGATACAGCGTTATCTCGTGAAGATATGCACTTTATCAGTTGGGAACACCCAATGATCCAGGGGGGTATCGATCTTCTTATGAGTGAAGGGGTGGGGACGTCTGCGGTATCTCTATTGAAAAACAAAGCGTTACCAGTCGGGACTATTCTTCTTGAGTTGATTTACGCGGTAGATGCGCAAGCGCCTAAACGCAGTGGTATCGCGCGCTTCTTACCGAAAACGCCAATCCGTTTAATGATGGACTCGCGTGGTAATGATTTGTCTGCTCAAGTGGAGTTTGAAAGCTTTAACCGCCAGCTCAGCCCTGTAAACCGTCACTTAGGTAGCAAGTTGGTTACGTCGGTACAGAAAGACGTACACCGCTTAATTGAAGCTGGTGATGTTCTTATTGAAGAGAAGGTCGAAGAAGTACGCAAACAAGCTCATCAAGATATGCAGCACAGTTTGAATGCAGAGCTTGAGCGTTTGCAAGCACTGAAAGCGGTGAACCCAAATATTCGTGACGAAGAAATTGAAGCTATCGACGCACAAATTAAAGAGCTCACTGGTTACATCAACCAAGCTCAAGTTCAGCTCGACTCGCTGCGTTTGATTGTGGTGAGCCACAACTAAGTAAGTGTTTATTGCTCATTAAAAAAAGGTCTTCAGTTGAAGACCTTTTTCTTTATTTGCGGTTTAGTTTCTTTATGCGGAATGCATTAATCACTGATAGCTACCTCATTTACATCAACCACTTCCACCAGATAAATACAGCCAAGAAGCCAAACAAGTAAATCAGGCCTGCAATCGATAACCACTTCAGTTTAGGTCCAACAGCCAAAGGCTCAGGTAACTTGGTTTTGCTCACTAATGTGTAATTTAGCAGAGCAAAGAATGGCGTGGTCATAAAGGCGAGGATCATCGCAAAGTTCAGCATAGGCAATAACGCAGAAGCCCAGAAAACCACAATACCCAATGCAAGTAAAGAGACTACCAGCATGATCGCTGAAGTGGTTTTAGGGTTAGTGTCTGGTTGCGAGCGCAGTAAGCGTTGAGAATCCGAAATAACGCGCGAATAGCCATCAATAACGGTAATCGTGCTGCCAAAGATACAGAAAAACGCAATTACCGCGATCAAGTAACGAGACCATTCGCCAATCGTTGCCGCATATAAGCCAACCAATTGGTGGGAGAAGCCAACACCAGAGCTTTCAAGCGCAACGCCAGATCCATAAAGCATCAAAGAGCCTAGCGATACAAAGATAATGGCAAGAAACGCCGTGCCAATATAACCGACATTAAAGTCAAATAGAGCAGAGCGGTATGTTACTTCTTGCTGGCTTGATTGGCGTTTTAGCCACGCTGAGGTTAAACAGGAGATCTCAATCGGTGCAGGCATCCACCCCATTGTCACGACGATAAAACCAATAGCCGCAATAGACCAAGGTGATGGCGGCTCGAAGTTGGCTACTTGCTCAACAGGGTTACCAACGGCGATAGAAACAGAGAGTAAAGTCGCGATGGTTAACACCGACATGATCACCTTAGATAGCGTATCGAGCGCTTTGTAATGGCCAGCAAATAATATGATCAGGCAGGTGACAATCACAATGATGCTGAGTGATGCCATTGATAGTGAAAACGGAATGAAGTAGCCCAGCAAGCTAGCGCTAAACATCAACAAAGCGGCGGTATTGATGACGGCCGATACCACGCTAAGAAATAGGAATAGCCATAGATAAGGCCGACCTAATTTCGCGTAGCCCTCAACCAAGGTCAGCCCTGTCCCCATGGTGTACTGTACGCCCGCTCGGAAAAAAGGGTATTTAAACAGGTTTACGAGCAGAATCAGTGCAGCCAATTGCCAACCATAAATCGCACCAGCCTTGGTTGATGCCACGAGGTGAGAGCCACCGACCGCAGCAGATGCCATTAATATGCCGGGGCCTAGCGAACGAAAAAATAAGGAAAGTTTGGATTGGGGTTTATCTATAACGGCGGAGTCCATTGCTTATTGTCCTTTTTATCTTATGTATCTTTCTAAAGAGATACATACCGCAGTACATGACAAGCTGAGCGCTCGCCCTATACTGCGCAACGGTAATGTCTTTTAAATGCTGTGTTTTGGTGTATTTATTTTAAGTATTCTTTGCGAATATCATGCTGTGTGCATCTAGCACTCTATTCAGTTATGCGTCTTGTTGTCAAACTAAATTTACAACGTGCTATTTTTAGTTTTTATGCTAAAGGATTGACTTTGTTTTATTGGGTTGAACTTTTCTTCAGAATCCTGCATCTGGGTGCTATTTGGGTATATAATCGCGGCGTTTTTATTTTGTAGAGATCTCCCATGGCAATGCTTGAATATACCCCTCCCACCGACCCTTGGGTTGATATCGTTTTTGAGGATGACGACATTCTGGCAGTGAATAAGCCATCAGGGCTGCTGTCTGTCCCTGGTCGCCTTGCAGAGCATTACGACAGCATGTGGAGCCGCCTCAAAGAGTTGCATCCAGAAATTCAAGTTGTGCATCGCTTGGATATGTCGACATCAGGGTTGATGTTGCTGGCGAAAAACAAACCCGCGGAGCGAGCATTAAAAAAGCAGTTCCAATATCGCCTCACTCACAAGGTGTATTACGCACGTGTTTGGGGGCATGTTGAGTCGCAAGAAGGGAATATTGATCTTCCATTAATTTGTGATTGGCCAAATCGTCCACGACAAAAAGTATGTTTTGACGACGGCAAACCATCTCAAACTTTATTCCAAGTAGTGAAGCGTGAAGTGCACCCTGATGGCACCCATACGACCGTTGTGCGACTACTGCCCATTACTGGTCGATCGCATCAGTTACGCGTGCATTTGATGGCGATTGGTCATGCGATTATTGGTGATGAGTTTTATGCAACTGAAGAGGCGTATCAGTTTTCAGAGCGTTTAGAGTTGCACGCTGCGGAGTTAAGTTTTTATCACCCAGTCACAGAACAGTTGAGCAGTATTTTTGTACCCTGTGACTTTTATCCTGAAGCCGAGGCGATGATCTTTAACTATTTTTCGCCAGAGCGTACATTGCCTGATTATAAAACGTTGCCACACCCTTAATGCCAATTGCACTCAACAGCGGTTCTTTCTAGTTCGCTATTTTTGGCTATTTCGTTACTGTGGTTGATGTATCCTGTCTTTCAGCCGTGAACAAGGAGTTGTTATGTCTTTGCCAAGCATCGTATTTTTAGACCGAGCGACCATCCCAGAACATATTGAGGTCCCACGACCTGGCTTTCCGCACCACTGGCGTGAGTACGACCTAACTGCGCCTGAGCAGGTAATAGAAAGGTTAGCAGATGCCGATATCGTGATTAGCAATAAAGTCCTGCTTGACCAACATGTATTAGAGCAACTACCAAAATTACGGATGATCGCGGTTGCCGCAACTGGTTTTAACAACGTCGATGTGAACTACTGTGCTAATCATGATATTGCGGTTGCTAATGTACGTGGTTACGCGACGCGTTCGGTGCCCGAGCATGTGATGGCAATGTTATTCGCTTTAAGACGGAATTTATTTGGGTACCACCAAGATATTGCCGCAGGTGAGTGGCAGCGTAACCAGCAGTTTTGTTTTTTTACGCACCCAATCGGGGATATTGGTGGTAGCACGTTAGGTGTTGTTGGTAGCGGGGCACTAGGGCAAGCGACGGCGAATCTGGCTCAAGCGTTAGGAATGACCGTGTTGTTTTCTGAGCGTAAAGGGGCGGCAGAATGTCGGCCTGGTTATGTGCCGTTTGAGGAAGTATTAAAACGCTCCGATGCGCTGACCTTGCATTGCCCGCTCAACGATCATACTCAGAATTTAATTGGTCAAGCAGAGTTGCAACAAATGAAGTCCAACTCCATTTTGATTAATACAGGGCGTGGAGGTTTGGTGGATGAGAGCGCACTGGTGGATGCCTTAAAACAGCAAGAAATTGCAGCGGCTGGTTTTGATGTTTTTACACAAGAACCGGCTGATGAGAGCAATCCGCTGATTGCCAATATGAGTTTACCTAATTTGTTACTGACACCGCATGTTGCATGGGGCAGCGACTCATCTATTCAACGTTTAGCGGAAATCTTGATTGAGAACATTAACGCTTTCGAGCGCGGAGACCGCGTTAATCGCTTAGTGTAACGCTGACTGTAAAACCAAAGATAAAAAAAGCAGACATTGACGTCTGCTTTTTGCGTTTAAATCGAATGCTCATTGCTTGAGCCGTCGAATTAAAACTCTTCTTCGTTTAGACCTTTAAGGATCTGAAAGATTTCGCGGTACGCTTTTGCTGGTTTCCCAGCTTTTTTCTCTTTCGCTGCTTGGCGAGCAAGTTGGCGTAGACGCTGACGATCCGCTTCTGGGTACATTTCCATTACGTCATCAATGGCTTTGTCACCTTCTTCCACTACGCGATCACGCAACGCTTCAAGTTTGTGGAATACCGCCGTTAATTGAGAGTGCTTATTACGAATTTTATCCAGTGCGGCTTGGATTGGCTCTGGATCTTCGTAACGCATCAATTTACCGATACGTTGTAATTGGCGACGACGCGCTTCATTTTTAAAGCGTTGCGCGTCAGCAATTGCTTCTCGCAAATCTTCGCTCAATGGAAACTTTTCTAGAACTGAAGGTTTGAGGCCGACAAGCTCCTCACCTAGCTTTTGCAGTTCTTCCATGTCTCGCTTCATCTCGGATTTACTTACCCAGATGATCTCTTCTTCTGGTTCCCATGGCGCTTTTTGATTCTTACGTGCCATTTCAGTTGCCTGTGTTTTGATTAATATTATGACTATTTTAACAAGAATCATGGGGAGAAAGCGAAATTCTTGTTATCCTATTGTTCATCAAAGACAAGATGTGAAAGACAATGGATATTAAACAGCAGGTTGCTGAGCAACGTACCGAGCTAGAGCAAGCCGTCGCAAGAGCCTTAAAGCTTGCATCGGCAAAATCTGACGCCGCCGAAGTCGCAATTACTAAAAGCACTGGTTTAAGTGTTTCAACTCGTATGGGTGAAGTAGAAAATGTCGAGTTCAACAGCGATGGTGCGCTGGGCATTACCGTTTACCGAGGTCAACGCAAAGGCAGTGCTTCCACGTCTGATTTAAGTGAAGCTGCAATCGAGCAAACCGTTATAGCGGCGCTAGATATTGCACATTACACATCTGAAGACCCATTTGCAGGCCCTGCAGCAAAAGAATACATGGTGCAAGAGATCCCTGAGCTTGATCTTTTCCACCCAGACGCACCCGATCCAGACTATGCTGCCAATGTGGCGATTGCAGCAGAAAAAGAGGCGCTAAGTTATAACAATGCAATCAAGCAAAGTGATGGCGCGAGTTATGATAGTCATTACGGCGTGAAAGTGTATGGCAATAGCCATGGCTTATTAGCTAGTTATGCGTCTAGCCGCCATAGTACTAGCTGTTGTGTAATTGGCGTTGGTCAAAACGGCGAGATGGAACGTGATTACAGCTACACCGTGGCACGTCATCGTGATGACTTATGGACCCCAGAAACGGTGGGTCGTAAGGCGGCAGAGAATACGGTTAACCGCTTAGATGCGCAGCGTCTAAAAACAGGTCAATACCCAATCATGTTTGCGGCTGATGTTGCGACAGGCTTGATTGGCCATCTCGTTATGGCGATCAGCGGTGGTAACCTGTACCGAAAATCTTCTTTCTTACTTGACCATCTAGGCAAACAAGTGCTTCCTGAATGGTTCAATATCTCAGAACGTCCGCATGTATTGCGTGGTTTGGCATCAAGTCCATTCGATAGTGAAGGTGTGTACACTCAAGACCGTGAGATCATTACCGACGGTGTGCTAGCAACTTATCTGTTAACCAGTTATGCCGCACGTAAAATGAAGATGACGCCGACAGGTCACGCTGGTGGGATTCATAACTGGTACGTGAAGTCGACAGGCCAAAACTTCGAACAAATGCTTAAAGAGCTCGGTACTGGTCTTCTAGTGACTGAAGTCATGGGACAAGGTGTGAACGTGGTAACGGGTGATTACTCTCGCGGTGCCGCAGGCTTCTGGGTTGAGAATGGCGAAATCCAATACCCAGTATCAGAAATTACCATCGCAGGTAATCTAAAAGACATGTTCACCAAGATTGTGGCGGTTGGTAGTGATATTGAAACGCGCTCACAAATCCAAACGGGCTCTATCCTACTGGATACCATGAAAGTGGCGGGTGAATAAGCTTTTCTAGCCATTCAGAATCAAAAAAGCCTGATGTGTTCATCAGGCTTTTTCGTTTTTTCTGTTAGGTAATCAGTATTGTGGCAAGCCCTAAGAAGACAGATAAACCAATCACATCCGTCACCGTTGTTAATGCCATACCACCAGCTAAAGCAGGGTCGATGTTCATTTTTTTCAATAGGATTGGAATCGTTACTCCGGCAATACCTGCGACCAATAAGTTGGTCAGCATGGCGGCGGAAATGATTCCTCCGAGCATCCAGTTACCTTTCCAAGCAACAACAATACCACCAATAATCAGCGCCCACATGATGCCGTTAAGTAAGCCGATCGAGGCTTCTTTCATTAACAGTTCGCGTTTGTTTGAGTCACCGATATGACCAAGAGCAAGACCACGGATCACTAGTGCGACGGTTTGGTTACCAGCGACACCACCCATGGACGGAACAATCGTCATCAATACCGCAATGGCCGCCATTTGATCTAATGTGGCCTCAAACATGTTAGAAACGGAAGCAGCAGCAAGGGCGGCTAATACGTTAGCGCCAAGCCAGATACTGCGTTTGCGAGCTGATTTTACAACAGGCGCAAAAGTATCTTCATCATCGTCCATACCCGCCATACTCATCATCGAGTGTTCCGCGTCTTCACGAATAACGTCAACCACGTCATCGATGGTGATACGACCGACCAAATGCAAGTTTTCATCAACAACAGGTGCAGATACCCAATTACGGCGTTCGAACAGACTCGCAACATCTGAGTCGCTAGTATCGACGGTGATGGCCTCGTCCGCGTCTTCCATTACATCAATGATTTTTACGTCTGGCTGAGTGGTAATAAGCGTCGTGATCGGCAGTTCACCGATGAGCTTACTCTCTTCATCGATCACATACAGGGCATCCGTAGCTTCTGGAAGCTCGCCTTTCATACGTAGATAACGCAAAACTACGTCCACATCTACGTCACCACGAATTGTGATGACGTCGGTGTTCATCAGTCCACCCGCGGTGTCTTCTGGGTAGGATAGGGCGGTTTCGACCCGTAGACGGTCAGAGGAGTCCATTTGCGACAGGACTTCGCGTGACAGGTTGTCAGGCAAGCTACGCAGTACGTAAGCCACGTCATCGGTATCCATGCCTTCTGTCGCTTCTGCAAGCGCTTCTGGTGCCATTTTGGATACGAGGCTGTCTTTGACGTCTTCGTTCAGCTCGTCAAGGATTTCACCATAATCTTCAGGGTCGGTGAGTTGCCAAAGAACTTCACGGCTCTTCCGTGGGGAGGCTTCTAAAAGGTGAGCGATATCCTCAGGTTCCATGTCCTGTAATTGACGACGAACATGGACGAAGCGGCCATTTTCTAGCGCTTCTGTGACTTCTTGGAGGGCTTGGTGAGCTTGGTCGAATTCAATTTGCTCTGCCATTCATTCCTCCCAATTCCTGATATTTACAATGCGTTGAATAATAACTTAATTCTAGGCGCCTTTTAATAACAACTTATGATACTAAGCAAATTTATTTATTAGGTCAGGGAAGAGAAAGATAATGGGAGGTAAGAAAAAAGCGAGTAAACTACTCGCCTTCGTCAAATTTATCTTCGATCAAGTGGCAAACGGCATCCAGTGCTTCTTCCGCTTGCCCACCCGTTGCGTGGATCGTAACGTATTGCCCTTGAGCGGACTCTAGCATTAACAGGCCCATTACGCTGTCTGCTGTGGCGGTTTTGTCTTCTTCATTGTCGATGGTGATGACCGCTTCAAAGCTCTGTGCCAGTTCGACCAGTTTGACTGCTGCACGAGCATGTAAGCCAAGGCGGTTTTGAATCAATACTTTACGATTTAACTCCACGGCTACTCCTTAGCGTTTTTCTCTAGTGAGGTATGGCGAATTTGTACTTGGTGTCCTTTGTTGGCGAAGTATTCACCGATTTGCTGGGTTAAGTACACCGAGCGGTGCTTACCACCAGTACAACCGATTGCAACGGTCAGGTAGCTGCGGTTGTTTTTCTCAAGCAGAGGTAACCAATTCTCTATGAAGCTTTCAATTTGATATTTCAAACTTAACACCGATTGGTGTTGCTCTAAAAATGCGGCGATAGGAGCATCCAGACCTGTAAGCGGGCGTAGTGCTGGTTCCCAATGTGGGTTAGGTAAGAAGCGAACGTCGAATACGTAATCGGCATCGGAAGGCAGGCCGTATTTAAAACCAAAAGACTCAAATACCATAACGAGCCCTTTGCGATCTCTGCCTTCAACGCGCATACGCACGGTTTCACTCAATTCATGCAAAGACTGCCCACTACTATTTAGGACTAGATCTGCATGCGCTTTGAGTGGCGTCAAAATTTGTTTCTCACGCTCGATGGCTTGATCGAGCGAGAGGGAGGTGCCACCTAAAGATAACGGGTGAATTCGGCGTGTTTCGCTGTAGCGTTTGAGTAGCGTTTCTTTATTGGCGTCCAAGAAAAGCACGGTCACATCAAGCTCAGTTTTTAACTGTTCTAGTGTACTCGTCAGTTCTTTTAGCTTTTTAGGAATATTACGAATATCAATGCTGACTGCAACATTCTGTTTGCTGTCAGCAACAGAATGAACAAATGCGTCCAGCAAGTTAACTGGCAGGTTATCAACACAGTAGTAACCTAAGTCTTCCAGTACACGAAGCGCAATACTTTTACCGGCACCTGAGTGCCCGCTAACAACGATTAGTCGCATGGAGTTAGTCCTGCTTATTGGTGAATCATGATGTCGTAAAGTTCTTCATCACTCTGAGCATTACGCAGTAGTTTCAATACTTGCTTATCGCTCAGACGTTCTGCCATAGAGGATAGAGTCTTGAGGTGCTCTTTGCACTGTTCTTCTGGTACAAGGAGCGCAAAAAGAAGATCGACAGGTCGATTGTCAATCGCATCAAATTCGATTGCTTCATCACATTGCAGTAAGACAGCAATGGCCTTGTCGCTTGATTGCATTCTCGCGTGAGGGATCGCAATACCGTTTCCGATACCGGTACTGCCCATTTTTTCTCTATTGAGCATGCATTCGAACAGCTCGGTAGAATCTTGGCCCGTTTGATCAGCCACGATACGGCTGATCATTTCAAGGGCGCGTTTTTTACTCGTGCAGTGGACCGCACTTTTGGTGCAGTCCAATGACAGTATTTCGCTCAGTTGCATGATTAATGACTGTTTAGTTTTTCTTTGTGCTTATTAAGTTGGCGAACCAATTTATCTACCAGCGAATCGATCGCGGCATACATATTTTCGTCATCGGCTGATGCGTGGATTTCGCCTTGATTTATGTGAAGCGTAGCTTCCGCGATTTGAGTAATTTTTTCAACTTTTAGTACAACATGCACTTGATTGATATGGTCGAAGAACCTTTCGAGCTTCTGAAACTTAGAATTTACATAGTCTTGCATTGAATCGGTAAGATCAACGTGATGGCCTTGAATATTGATTTGCATAGACTTTCCTTTTCAGTTAGTGCCTTATAATAGGCGTTTACGCTGACTTGAAGGGGCAATTCCCAAGGATTCGCGATATTTGGCTATCGTACGTCTTGCGACCTGAATCCCTTGGTCAGCCAGAAGAGCAGCAATCTTGCTATCACTCAGTGGTTTGGCAGTATTCTCTGCTGCGACCAGTTTTTTAATGAGTGCACGAATTGCTGTTGACGAACATTCTCCGCCGTTGTCAGTACTAACATGGCTAGAGAAGAAGTACTTCAATTCAAAAATACCACGTGGTGTATGCATAAACTTTTGCGTTGTTACACGAGAAATCGTGGATTCATGCATGTCCACAGCCAAAGCGACATCATTGAGTACCATTGGCTTCATGGCTTCCTCACCATACTCGAAGAAATCTTGTTGATGTTCAACAATACATCTTGCAACTTTGAGTAGCGTCTCGTTTCTACTCTCTAAGCTCTTAATTAACCATTTTGCCTCTTGCAAATTGCTGCGGATGTACTGGCTATCCGCGCTATTACCTTTGCCTAATTGAGCATATTGTTGATTTACTTTTAATTTTGGCACGCTATCCGGGTTTATAGAAACGGTCCATTTGCCATTGTCTTTAAAAACGGATACGTCTGGAATTACGTACTCGGTATCATCAGGAGTGATGCGACTACCTGGACGAGGATCTAACTGTTGGATAAGCTTTAAGACTTCACGAAGATCGGCTTCTTTCAGCTTAGTCTCTTTGATGACGAGCTTGTAGTCACGGTTGCCTAGGTGATCAATATGATCCGCAAGTATCATTTTGGCTTCAGCAAGCCACGGCGTGTCTTCTGGGAAGGTCGTCAGTTGCAGTAACAAACATTCTTGTAAGTTACGCGATGCAACGCCAAGAGGATCGAATTGTTGAATGCGTTTACGAACAGCTTCTACTTCGTCTAACTCTATCTCTTCATTATCGAAGCTCTCATGAATCTCTTCAGGCGACAAAGTTAAATAGCCGTAGTCGTCAACAGCGTCAATAATCGCTAATGCAATCGTGCGGTCGGTTTCACTGAATGGTGTTAGGTCAAGTTGCCACATGAGGTAATCATGTAATGATTCCGTGGTTTCGCCCTGGTAGACGGGCATATCATCATCAAGAGCTAAGCCAGTGCTACCAGTATTCGCGCTGTAGACGTCATCCCAAGTCGTGTCGATTTCAAGTTCAGAGCTAATTTCTGATTTCTCTATCACATCGGAGCTATCTGGAACGTCAATTTCTGTTGGTTCGCTAGCACTGTTGCTATCAGCAGCCTCGACCGCTGACTTATCTTCACCGTTTGCTAGAGGCTCGTCTTGGCCTTCTTCAACTTCCAATAATGGGTTTGAGTCCAACGCTTCTTGGATTTCTTGTTGAAGATCGAGTGTCGACAATTGCAATAAGCGAATCGCTTGCTGCAACTGTGGCGTCATGGCTAACTGCTGACCTAGCTTGAGTTGTAATGAAGGTTTCATTCAGTGTTACTTACCTTGTAATGCTCAGAATCTTACCGTTCCTAATATAATCATAGACGGAATTGTTCGCCGAGATAAACTTGTTTCACCTGTTCATTATTGAGAACTTCTGCCGGAGTTCCCGATGCAATTAGGTGCCCTTGGCTCACGATATAGGCTTTTTCACATACGTCCAGTGTTTCACGTACATTATGGTCAGTGATTAACACTCCGAGACCACGATCGCGCAGATGCTCAATGATTTTCTTGATGTCATTAACCGAAATTGGGTCAACACCAGCGAATGGTTCATCCAATAAAATGAACTGAGGGTTGGCCGCTAAAGCTCGAGCGATTTCCACCCTGCGTCGCTCACCCCCTGATAGTGCCATACCAGCACTGGTTCTGATGTGCTGGATGTGGAATTCTTCCAACAAATCTTCCAGTTTATCTTGGCGCTCTTCCCTCGTCATTTCTTGACGAGTTTCAAGTACGGCCATGATGTTATCTTCTACTGAAAGCTTACGGAAAATCGACGCTTCTTGCGGAAGATAGCCAATGCCAAGTCGTGAACGGCTATGCATCGGCAAAATACTGATGTCATTGTCGTCAATGGTAATGGTGCCTTCATCGCGAGGTACTAAGCCGACAATCATGTAAAACGAGGTGGTTTTACCCGCACCGTTTGGACCGAGCAGCCCAACAATCTGACCAGATTCAACTTCTAAGCTAACATCAGTGACGACTTTGCGTTTTTTGTAGCTTTTCGCCAAGTTTTTCGCACTCAGTACTGCCATATTAGTTCTCTATCTGATTGGGTTGCAAAATGGTCGTAACGCGCTCTTCCTTAGAGCTATCTGCGACTAGCTTTTGTTTACCAATTTGGTAACGAATCGAAGAACCTTTGATGGTGTTGTTGTCTTGCGCCAGCTGCGCTTGACCTTTCATGGTCAGTTCGTCTGTAGAAATACGGTAATCCAACTCCGTAGCTTGACCGCTAAGTGTTTTACCATCGTCCATCAGCTGAGAAAACTTCGCAGGTTTACCAAATGCTTGAATCTGTTTAATTGCTTCGGTTTTAGGATCGCGAGTTACCACGATTCTATCAGCATCGATATTGATGCTCCCTTGCTTAAGAGATACATCGCCTTCAAAAACAACCTGGTTACTCTTCATATCCACCTGTTGGGTGTCAGAGTTTATGTAAACCGGCTGTTGAGTATCCGACTTGAGTGCCAGCGCTTGAGGCGCCGCCAATACCAGTGCCAGTAGGCTAAGGTGTAACGGTTTCATATCGACCTTGAACTTCATCTGTCAGAGTCGCGGTATGCTGTTTTAAGTTGCCTTGCATTGCGCCTCCAGTAGTTTCAAATTGTGGCCCAACCAACATCACTTGTTGGTCAGCTTTAAAATCACGATTGGTTAGATTAATGACCAATTTGTCTGTTGCCATGGTATCAAAACTCGCACCAGGCAGAAGATTTTGCATTAAGACTTTGTCATATAAAGTCAAAACTTGGTCTTCATCTAACACTGCTCTTGTGGCAGTCACCTTCCATTCAATGACGCTACCTTCACGGTAAACCATCAAAGTCGGGTTATTAAAAATAGTATCTCCACTCTTAGCATAATGGTCTAAGTTAGTGGAGCGAATGATGTAACTGCGGACACCATCTTCACCGTAGGTGATGTTTTCTAATCCAGAACCACTGAACATGGGCAGCTCAGAATCTGGTGCTACTTGAATTGCGTCGTTGCCTTTAGGGGTTAGTAGGTAATAACCGCACCACGCTACAACGAAGATCAAGAGCAAATAAATAAGGCGAGTAAAACTCATATAATGAAGGCCTATCGTTTAGCTCAGTACTTCCCTGACCATTGCCTTTATTCGTCTAATAAATGATTTAAATGTTTGTGCTGATATTACATCACGCCAGCTTTTAGTAAATCGTGCATGTTCAGTGCACCCACAATTTTTTCGTCTTTACATAAAATCAGAGCGTTAATGTTTTTATTCTGCATCAAGTTCAAACCTTCAACCGCCAGCATATCAGGGTGTGCTGTGGTTGGGTTTGTCGTCATGACCTCGCCAATTGCCGTCGTATGAATATCGATACGCTTGTCTAAGGTACGACGTAAATCACCATCGGTGAATATACCAAGCATAGCATCGTGCTCATCGACGATGGCTGTCATGCCTAACCCCTTTTCTGAAATTTCAAGCAGGGCATCGCGAATTAATGCGTCAGGAGAAACTTTAGGTAACGCTTCTCCAAAGTGCATAATATCAGACAACTTAAGTAGCAGTTTTCTCCCCAGTGCACCACCTGGGTGAGACAGGGCAAAATCTTCGGCAGAAAAACCACGAGCTTGAAGCAGAGCTACGGCTAATGCATCTCCCATCACTAATGTGGCAGTCGTACTGCTAGTTGGCGCCAGGCCTAACGGACAAGCTTCTTGAGGTACCGTGATTTGCAGGTGTAAGTCAGACAGCTTGGCCATATTTGATTCTGGCTTACCTGTCATGCTGATGATCTTAATATTCAGGCGCTTTAATACTGGAAATAGAGACAGAATTTCGTTTGATTCACCAGAGTTAGAAATTGCCAGCACGATGTCACCAGGGCTGATCATACCCAAGTCACCATGTGCGGCTTCGCCTGGATGAACGAAAAACGCCGAAGTCCCAGTGCTTGCCAGAGTGGCGGCAATCTTGTTACCAATATGGCCTGACTTGCCAATACCCATAACGACAACTTTGCCGTTGTTGGAAAGGATAAGTTCACACGCTTTTTCAAATTGATCATCAAAGTAGGTATCTAGCTCTTGCAGAGCAGCAACTTCGATATCAAGAACTTGTTTAGCAGCAGCGCGAAAATCAAATTGATTGGACATATCAGATCTCTACTTATTGATCGTGGTAATTAAGCGGTCATGTTTGCGAATAAGTACACTTGGTAACCTAAGAAGCACACAAACAAGATGGCACCTTCAATACGGTTAATACTGCGTGATTTACCCAAACACATCGCGACAAGTAACAATGAAACGCCTAACATGACCCAGAAGTCACGTCCCATCGCGTACTCACTGAGCACTGATGGATTAATGATGCCAGGAATCCCCATTACCGCCAGAATGTTAAACACATTCGAACCGATAATGTTTCCGACAGCCATGTCGTCTTCACCCTTTAAAACTCCCGCAAGTGATGCGGCCAGTTCAGGCAGGCTAGTGCCAATGGCGATAATAGTTAGACCGATAACAAGGTCGCTCATACCAAAGTGTTTAGCAATAATTACCGCGTTATCAACCAGCATGCTGGCTGCCAAAGGAAGCAGTATCAAGCCAATAACCACCCACATGATTGCTTTAGGGTTACTGACGCCTTCTGGGATCTCTGACTCTTGGTCATCAAGAAAAACATCACCTGATTTTTGCTCTTTGCGGCTGATTTGCAACATAGCAAATAAAAATGCCCCAAAGAGTACAAACAATAAGACACCCTCATAAAAACCGAGATGGCTATTCCAAAGCAGAATACCAGCGAGTACGGTTACGGCTATCATGAGTGGAAGTTCTCGGCGGATGACGGCGGAGCTAATCGACAAAGGCTTGATCAGCGCTGTAATACCTAGGATTAACGCAATGTTCGCTATGTTTGAGCCTAATACGTTACCCACCGCTGTATCTGTTTTACCATCCCAAGCAGCGGTTGCAGATACCATCATCTCAGGGGCGGATGAGCCCATCGCAAGGATTGTCATGCCGATGACAAGCGGGGAAATACCGACGTTGCGGGCTATCGCTGCAGAGCCAAAAACAAGTTTATCTGCACTCCAAACAAGCAAAACAAGACCGACTATAAGCAACGCAACGGCTTCGAGCATGAGAATTCCTAAGTATTAAATAAGTAAAATGAATAACCGCTAATTTTGACCTTTTGCGGCCTAAAATGGAAGATAAACGAAGAATAAATTAAAGGTTAGTAACGAAAATGTATGTAAATCTCACTCATTTAAATGAGCAATTCTGGTCTAGGATTTAAACACTTCGTGCTAATTCGGTCATAAACCATGAGAAATTGCAGGGATATACTCGACTTTATTTAATTGAACAGTGCTTTAAATTCAACGCCAATGTGCTTATGATTGCAGCCTAATAAATGTACCGACGTTACTTTATTAAACGTAGAATTCAACTCCGATGAGTATCTGCTTGATGATTCCGTGAGTTGCAACGCTCCTACAGTAGAAGAGATGATATGTCGAACAACGATTTAGTCACCGTGAACAACCTCACTTTTTCACGGGGAGAACGCATGATCTTTGATGATATTGATCTGCATGTTCCTGAAGGCAAAGTGACGGCCATTATGGGACCATCGGGAATTGGTAAAACAACACTGCTGCGTTTGATTGGTGGTCAGTTGTATCCCGAGCAAGGAGAGATCTGGTTTGATGGCGACAATATTCCCTCTCTCTCGCGTAAAAAACTCTACCATGCTCGAAAGAAAATGAGCATGTTGTTCCAGTCAGGGGCTTTATTCACTGATTTGAATGTTTTTGATAATGTCGCCTTTCCATTGAGAGAGCATACCGATTTATCGGAAGATTTGATTCGCACCATGGTGTTACTCAAGCTCGAAGCTGTCGGTCTACGCGGCGCGGCGCAATTAATGCCGAGTGAGCTTTCAGGTGGTATGGCAAGACGCGCTGCTTTGGCTCGTGCAATCGCACTTGACCCTGACTTGATCATGTACGATGAGCCGTTTGTGGGGCAAGACCCAATCACTATGGGCGTTTTGGTTGAGCTAATTAGCAATCTAAACCAAGCGTTAGGTTTGACCTCTATTGTGGTTTCTCACGACGTACCTGAAGTCATGAGTATTGCTGACTGGGTATACCTGATGGCCGATGGAAAAATCATCGCCTATGGTACGCCAGAAGAGCTGACTCAAAACTCTGATCCTCGTGTCCAGCAGTTCTTACAAGGTGATGCCGACGGTCCTGTACCGTTTCGTTTCCCTTCTCAAAGTATCGAAAAGGACTTATTTGATGGTCGATAACTTCATTCACTTTGTCGCCTCGCTGGGTCGACGCACGCTTTCTATTTGCGGAGCATTTGGTCGTGCGACTTTCATGTTGATTGGGGCGCTATTTTCTAAGCCACAACCGATCAGAAGCTTTCCTCTGCTTGTTAAGCAACTTTATTCTGTTGGTGTTCAGTCGCTGGCGATCATCGTCGTATCTGGTCTGTTCATTGGAATGGTTTTGAGTCTACAAGGCTATGTTGTGTTGGTGGATTACGGCGCAGAAGGCAGTTTGGGGCAAATGGTAGCGCTTTCGTTACTCCGTGAATTAGGACCCGTTGTTACTGCACTTTTGTTTGCTGGTCGTGCCGGTTCTGCGTTAACCGCAGAGATAGGTCTAATGAAAGCAACGGAACAACTGTCTAGCCTTGAAATGATGGCGGTAGACCCATTGAAACGAGTGATTGCACCACGGTTTTGGGCTGGGGTTATCTCAATGCCTTTACTGGCTATGATTTTCATGGCTGTGGGAATTTGGGGCGCTCAGCTTGTTGGTGTTGACTGGAAAGGCGTTGATCACGGCAGTTTTTGGTCAGCGATGCAGTCCTCTGTTGAGCTAGGGCAAGACATTGGTAACAGTATGATCAAATGTTTTGCGTTTGCAATTACGGTTACTTGGGTCGCTCTATTTAACGGTTATGATGCTATTCCAACATCGGAAGGGATCAGCCGAGCAACTACGCGCACTGTTGTGCATTCTTCTTTAGCAGTACTAGGATTAGACTTTGTACTGACCGCATTGATGTTTGGGAATTAATCATGCAACAAACACGTAAAACTGAATTATGGGTTGGCAGCTTTGTATTAGCGGGAATTTGCGCGATTCTTGTGATGATTTTTCAAGTTGCTGACGTAAAAAGCATTGGCTCTGGTGATACTTATACCCTCAAAGCCGAGTTCGACAATATTGGCAGTTTAAAAGTTCGTTCTCCCGTAAAAGTGGGGGGCGTTGTGATTGGTCGAGTAAGTAGTATTTCGCTTAACCCAGACAACTTATTGCCAGTTGTAACACTATCTATCAATAGCAAATACAATCAGTTCCCAGAAACGTCGAGCGTACAAATTTTGACATCTGGCCTGATTGGTGAGCAATACATTGGTTTAGTACCTGGCTTCGTTTTTGATGATGAAGTCATGCTGGTGGATGGTGATACCATCGAAGACACCAAATCGGCGCTTGTGCTTGAAGACTTAATTGGTCAAGTACTATACAGCGTAGGTGGTTCAGACGACTCAAGTAAGGAATAACTATGTTAGCGAGATTACTACTTTCAGTTTGTGCTGTGTTTAGCGTCTTTGGAACAACAGCAGCAGAGGTGGATAAAACTGAACCTTATAAGATGATGAAGCAGGTAGCTGAAGTCACGTTCGAAAGATTGAAAGCCGAACAGCCGAAAATCAAACAAGATCCAAATTTACTTAAAGTGATCGTTGAAGAAGAGCTAATGCCTTACGTCAACTACCGCTATGCAGGGTTAAAACTTCTTGGTCCAAACTTAAAAGGTGCTAAGCGTGAAGATGTACTTGAGTTTATCGATGCATTTCGTGCGTACCTAATTGCGTCTTATGCACAAGTGTTGACGCAATACTCTGACCAAAAAATTGAGTTTGGTCCTGAGCCTAGCATTGATGACTCTAAGCGTATTACAAGCATTAAAGTTGATATCATCGATACTCCGCGTCCAAACATCAAACTTGAGTTTAAACTGCGTAAAGACAACCAGTCTGGTGAGTGGGAAGCATTCGATATGATTGCAGAGGGCATTAGTTTGCTTTCTAGTAAACAATCCGAATGGAACAGTAAAATTCGTCAAGAAGGTATTCTATCTGTTGCTAAAGACCTAGAAAAATTGGCCGCAGAACCGATCCGCTTCGAGGCGAAGAAATAATGGCCCAGACTCCCGCTCAGTGGCAATTGGATCAAAACATTCTTAAGCTAACAGGGGCACTTGATAGAGATACAGTGCCTTCATTGTGGGCGTATGCACAGCAATGGCAACCTGCTCAATCGGAGCTGGAATGCTCGCTAAAAGAGATAGAGCGCGTCGACTCTGCAGGAATGGTGATGTTAATCCACTTATTAGAGCATGCAAAAAAGCAAAACTGTCATATAATGCTCAGTTTCGTGCCGGCGCAACTGCGCACTTTGTTTCAACTGAGCAATGTTGAATCTTTAGTGGCCAAACACATACAGAATTATCAGGGGTAAATTGTGGATAGCGCAAAAGTACAACAGTTATTAGAAGAAGCACTAAACCTTCAAGAAGTGCATGTGAAAGGTGAAGGTAGCCACTATGAAGTGGTTGCTGTTGATGCTTGTTTCGATGGAATGAGCCGCGTTAAGAAGCAGCAGCTAATTTATGCTCCTCTGATGGAATACATCCAGCGTAACGACATTCACGCATTATCAATCAAAGCGTTCACACCAGAAGAGTGGGCTCGTGATAAGAAATTGATGTCGCTTTAAGGTTTATTGATGGAAAAGTTTCGAGTTATTGGGTCAGATAAACCACTAGTTGGTGAAGTGACCATTTCAGGTGCAAAAAACGCAGCACTGCCGATTTTATTTGCGTCTATCTTGGCGGAAGAGCCAGTAGAAGTGGCAAACGTACCACACCTTCGTGATATCGACACAACCATGGAATTGCTTAAGCGTTTAGGCGCGAAAGTAAGCCGCAATGGCTCTGTTCATGTTGATCCAAGCAGTATTACAGAATACTGCGCGCCTTATGATTTAGTGAAAACCATGCGTGCTTCTATTTGGGCTTTAGGTCCTTTGGTGGCGCGCTTTGGTCAAGGTCAGGTTTCTTTACCAGGCGGTTGTGCCATCGGTGCCCGTCCTGTGGATCTGCATATTTCTGGTTTAGAGCAGCTTGGCGCAACCATTACATTAGAAGATGGTTATGTGAAAGCAGAAGTGGATGGTCGTCTAAAAGGCGCGCACATCGTGATGGATAAAGTCAGCGTAGGCGCGACGATCACCATCATGTGTGCCGCAGCGCTGGCGGAAGGCACAACAACACTAGATAACGCTGCGCGTGAGCCTGAAATCGTCGATACCGCTGATTTCCTAAATAAGCTTGGCGCAAAAATCTCTGGCGCTGGCACAGATACCATTACGATTGAAGGTGTTGAGCGCCTAGGCGGTTGTAAACACAACGTGGTTGCTGACCGTATTGAGACGGGAACATTCCTTGTCGCAGCAGCAGTATCTGGCGGTAAAGTGCTATGTCGCAACACTAATGCTCATTTGCTTGAAGCGGTTCTCGCCAAGCTGGAAGAAGCTGGCGCGCTTGTCGAAACGGGTGAAGATTGGATCTCCGTTGATATGACCGACCGCGAGCTAAAAGCGGTAAGTGTACGTACTGCGCCACATCCTGGTTTCCCGACGGATATGCAAGCTCAATTTACGCTTCTGAACATGATGGCTAAAGGTGGCGGCGTGATCACAGAGACTATCTTTGAAAACCGCTTTATGCACGTACCAGAACTCATGCGTATGGGCGCTAAAGCTGAGATCGAAGGCAATACGGTTATCTGTGGTGATGTTGAGTCACTCAGCGGTGCGCAAGTGATGGCAACCGATCTACGAGCTTCGGCTAGTTTGGTTATTGCAGGTTGCATTGCTAAAGGCGAAACCGTCGTTGATCGTATTTACCATATCGACCGTGGTTACGACAAAATCGAAAATAAACTGGCTGCACTTGGCGCAAATATTGAGCGAGTGAGCTAGGCAAGTTAAACTGCACCGCAGGTAACTTGGATATCAAGAGAGCCGAAACCTGAGTTTCGGCTTTTTTATATCACTCTCATGACCATATTTTCCCTTTATGGAAAGAGAGATATTAATAGCTGTATCTGGCAAAAGCCGGTTCCTGGAGAACAAGAATGATTGCACTGTTACGTGTATTTGCTGTCGCTATCTTTGCGATTGTTATGTTTATTGGTGGTTGTGGTTACTGCCTATTAAGCCCTAGAAACCCTAAGCACGTTTTCACTTTTGGCCGTTTGTTTGCCAAGATGTCTCGTGTGTTTGGGATTAAGTTAGAGTTACGTATCCCTGAAGATGCGTATTCACGCGGCCAACATGTTTACATTGCTAACCACCAGAACAACTGGGACATGTTTACTGTTTCTGCGGCTGTGACTCCGAAAGTTGTGACAGTAGGTAAAAAGAGCTTGGCTTGGATGCCACTGTTTGGTCAGCTTTACTGGCTTACGGGTAACATTCTGATTGACCGTGCGAATCGCTCTAAAGCAAAAGGTACTATCGATCAGGTCGTGAGCAGCATGAAAGAAAGTGATGTTTCGGTGTGGATGTTCCCAGAAGGCACGCGTTCTCGTGGTCGTGGTTTGCTGCCATTCAAAACAGGTGCTTTTCATGCGGCAATTGGTGCAGGTGTGCCAATCATTCCTATCGTATGTAGCTCGACGAATAAAATTAAGCTGAACCGTTGGAACAATGGTCATGTGATTGTTGAAATGCTACCTCCAATCAGCACTGAAGGCTATGGTAAAGAGGGCATTCGCGAGTTAGCGAATATCTGTCGTGAACAGATGAAAGAGAAGCTTGAATCGTTAGATGAAGAAGTCAAACAGCGCAACGCTGCTTAAGTTTTACTGCGATATCATCACGAAAAGACAATAAAAAACGGGTAGCCTGAGCTACCCGTTTTTTTATGTTTGTCAGCAAGTGCAATTATTTGCGAACAGCGATTGCTTCAATCTCGATGCCAACATCTTTTGGTAGGCGAGCCACTTCTACACAAGAGCGTGCAGGGTAGTTTGCTACGCCGTGCTCATCAAAGAACTTGCCGTAAACTTCGTTCACTGTGCCAAAGTCATTTAGGTCTTTAACAAAAACCGTTAGCTTTACAATATCAGATACTTTAAGACCTGAAGATTCAACTACAGCCTTTACGTTTTCTAGAGACTGACGAGCTTGTTCTGCGATATCAGCAGACACTTCACCTGTCGCTGGGTTTACTGGGATTTGGCCTGAAGTAAGAACCATGTTACCTAGATCTACGCCTTGAACGTAAGGACCGATTGCTGCTGGTGCAGACTCAGTGTGAAGTACTTTCGTCATTTGATTTTTTCCATCAGTTGTAGGGAATAAAGATTCTCAGTTTGCCTCTAAACCCTCGGTAGGTAAAGAGCAAAATACCCTGACATTACAGGGTATTTTAAACGTATCACAGCCTAGTCGTGCGGCGTGTTTATCGCTCGGTTACGATCTCGCGTGAGAACACTTTCTCGCAGTATTTACACTTTAGGCGGATTTCTTGTTTCTTCTCGAACACGCTAAAGCTGCTTTCTACTGGTTCATTATGAGAAATACAGTTTGAATTCGGGCATTCAAATACATCATTGATGCGCTCAGGAAGCTCTAACGCGAGCTTTTTCACCACTTCATAATTCTCGATTTGATTCACGGTCGCGTGAGGAGCATACAACGCTAGCTTGCTCGCTTGCTCTTCATTGATAAACACATTTTCGATTTTGAGTAGATCTTTATGACCGAGTGCTGATGATGGCAAGTTCAGTCCAATCGTTACGCGTTGTGATGAATTGTGCATATCGAACAGTCTTAATACTTTGATGCCGATTTGCGCAGGGATGTGGTCGATGACCGTACCATTTTTGATTGCTTCTACCTGCAATTGAGTTTCTTTAGCCATGATTTTTCCCCTCGATTACAGTGTTTCGTTTAGAACAAGCGCCAGCAGTGCTTGGCGAGCATACACGCCATTTTGAGCTTGCTGGAAGAAGTAAGCATGAGGCGTTTTATCAACATCAGTTGTGATTTCATCCACACGTGGTAGTGGGTGCAGCACTTTCAAGTTCTCACGCGCGCCTTCTAGTAGTGCCGCCGTTAGGATGTAAGCCGACTTAATATGTGCGTATTCCGATTCGTCAAAACGTTCTTTCTGTACGCGTGTCATGTACAGAATATCCAGTTCAGGAATCACACTTTCCATGTCTGTGTGTAGGCTATATTGAATGCCAGATTCGTCTAATTCTTCGCAGATGTAATCTGGCATTGCCAGCGCATCTGGTGCAACAAAGAAGAAGCGGATGTTGTTAAACTTTGCTAAGGCTTGAGTCAGTGAGTGCACTGTGCGGCCATATTTTAGGTCACCTACGAATGCGACGTTCAGGTTGTCTAGACGCCCTTGTGTTTCCGCGATGGTGTATAGGTCGAGTAGCGTTTGAGTTGGGTGTTGGTTTGCACCGTCGCCCGCGTTGATCACTGGCACGCCATTTGAAAATTCAGAGGCCAAGCGAGCGGCGCCTTCTTGTGGATGACGCATCACAAAGGCATCGACGTAAGAAGAGATGACTTGTACTGAATCTGCGAGTGTTTCGCCTTTTTTCGCCAGAGAGGTATTACCATCATTATCAAAGCCAATCACGTCACCACCAATGCGCTGAATCGCTGTTTCAAACGATAAACGTGTACGTGTTGATGGTTCAAAGAAACAACTTGCAACGACTTTGTTTTTAATCAGTTCTGGTCGAGGTGCTTTTTTAAGGCTACCTGCTGTTTCTACGATAAGTTCCAGTTCTTCGCGTGAAAGCTCTGGAATAGAGATGATGTGCTTCTGGTAAAGCGAGTTCGCCATGATCTTCTTCCCTATAACATTGATGACTACATCCAAATAACCGAAAGGAATTTTGGACATAAAAAAACCTCCCCAATGGGGAGGTTTTAAAATTCAATAGAATTAACGAAAATAACACCACGTAAGCGTAGTCGCTTAGCGAGAGCAAATCGCGTTTTTACGTCAGCAATCAGCGTGGTCATTTCATAATCCTCAGACAAATTGCCGAGCATTATACGCTTAACTTTCGTGAGCGCAAGCGATTACATCATGGTTTTTAGCGGCTGTTTTTGCGCGCTGGTTTAGCTTCCTAGCGTCGCAACCATCACGGCTTTGATGGTATGCATACGGTTTTCAGCTTCGTCGAATACGATGGAGTATTCCGATTCAAATACCTCTTCTGTTACTTCAAGGCCTTTCATACCGTATTTTTCAGCGACTTCTTTGCCGACGGTGGTTTCATCATTATGGAAAGCTGGAAGGCAGTGCATGAATTTCACATGTGGATTACCCGTTTGCTTAATCACGTCCATATTGATTTGATAAGGTGTCATTAACGCTACACGTTCATCCCATGCCTCGGCAGACTCACCCATAGACACCCAAACGTCGGTGTATAGGAAGTCACAACCTTTCACACCTTCCTCAACGCTTTCTGTTAACGTGATTTTTGCTCCGGTTTGTTGCGCGATAGTTTGACAAGTTGCCACGAGCTCTTCTTCAGGCCAGAACGCTTTTGGCGCGACAAGGCGAATATCCATGCCCATTTTCGCTGCGCCCACCATAAGTGAGTTACCCATGTTGTTGCGTGCATCACCTAGGTAAGCGAAGGTTATTTCATGTAGCTGTTTACCACGGCCGTGCTCTTGCATGGTCAGGAAGTCAGCAAGGATCTGGGTTGGGTGGAACTCATCCGTTAAACCATTCCACACTGGAACACCAGCATAAGTACCAAGCTCTTCAACAATGGATTGGCCAAAGCCTCGGTATTCAATCCCGTCGTACATACGACCAAGAACACGAGCGGTGTCTTTCATCGATTCCTTATGACCAATCTGCGAGCCAGAAGGGCCGATGTAAGAGACTTGAGCACCTTGGTCAAAGGCAGCGACTTCAAACGCACATCGGGTACGAGTCGAAGATTTCTCAAAGATTAGTGCGATGTTTTTACCTTGAAGTTTCTTCTGCTCTGTTCCTGCATATTTAGCTTTTTTCAGCTCTGCAGACAGTTCGAGCAAAAACTGGATTTCTTTGGTTGAGAAGTCCAATAGCTTCAAAAAGTTGCGGTTACGTAAATTGAAAGCCATAGCTCGTCCCTTAGTACATGTGATTAGATTAATAGAATTCATTAAAACATATAAATGTTTTTATTGTGAATAATTATTTTTAATTGAAGCTAAAAAAGGTTGATGTACTCACATCAACCTTAGTTTTGATTCACCTAATGTAAAGGGACGAGTAAGTTATATATCGTCTCGTTCTATTGGACAGCTCATACAGCGAGCGCCACCGCGACCACGACCAAGCTCATTACCGGGTACTGTCAGTACTTTGATGCCAGCTTTATCGTATTTTTCGTTCGTGTATACGTTGCGTTCGTAACCAATTACTACGCCCGGTTTTACAGTTAGAACGTTATTGGCGTCATTCCATTGTTCGCGTTCCGCTTCATAGCTGTCGCCACCAGTGGTGATGATTTTCAGCTGATCTAAGCCAAGAGCGGACTCAATCGCGTGCAGATAGTTATGTGAGGCTTCAACATGCATTTCACCGTTGCCTTTTGGTGTTAAGCGCCATGTGTCGAGATCTTTGCGCATGATCTCTGGGTAGACAGAGAAAGTATCTACATCCATATGGGTCATCACAGTGTCTAAATGCATACATGAGCGGTGTTTAGGCAGATCAATTGCAATCACCTCGGTAGCTTGGCCTGCTTTAAATAGGCTCGCTGCAAGGTTCTCTACACCTTGAGCAGTTGTACGCTCAGACATACCGATAAGAACTGCACCTTTACCAATAACCAACACATCACCGCCTTCGACATTCGCATTATCATAATGCAGATCATCGTCACCGAAGTATTTGATAAAATCTTGGCCAGCAAAAATTGGGTGCCAACGATAAATCGCACGTAAGTGGTTTGTTTCACGTTGGCGTGCAGGCATCATCATTGGGTTGAGCGATACACCACCATAAACCCAACATGAGGTATCACGAGTGAATAGGTGATTAGGCAGTGGCTCAATAACAAAGTCGAGAGGACGCTTCATTTTTGGCAGCATAGAAGATGAGGAGATCGGTAGCTCTGAGTAAGCTAAGCCACCTAAAAATATGCAGGCAAGATGTTCATCATCCATTTCTGAAAAGTATTGGCGCAGGTCTCGCGCAAATGTTGGCCCGTAGCGAAAGTCAGAAATCTGAGTGTTCAGCAGCCATTGTTTTGCTTCTGGAACAGCGAGGGTTTCGACCAGTAAATCGTGGAGGAGAAGCACTTCAACGTCTTGCTCGCGCAGCGTACGTGCGAATGCATCGTGCTCTTCACCTGCCGCTTCTACAGCAAGAACGTCATCAAATAGCAACTCATGACAGTTTGACGGAGTTAAGTGGGTTAGGGCGCGTTCAGGGCGATTTAATAGAACTCGTCGAAGTTGACCAACTTCTGATCCAACGTACAGCTTGCTCATTTTGTATCCTTACAAATTTTCCAGCCATTAGTTATGACAAGCTTCCTAGAAAGATGCAAGTTATCAAGCTTTGTTTATATTCTGATGTTTTTGACTTTGTGAGTTTTTTATTTTTATTTTGATTCTTATTAAATTTATTATTAGATATAAATACTATTTTACTAAAATTAGAATGCGTGCGTTTTTATTCTAATTTTCCCGTTGAGAAAGAATACACGCACAGTGCATAAAACGTGCATTTTTATTCTAAATTATGCATTATTAAAGTGAATTTATTCGTTATGCTTCTTCGTTTTACACGTGAGTGTATTCAAGAAAGCATCATAAACACGCATAGAAAGAGAAAATAACCACATTAAGTGTCAATTAGGATGTTCTGAATATTAAAAAATGCCATTCTTTGTTAATTTTTTGTTTCTTTGTGTGGTCGGTTTAATATTTAGATTCAAATAACCGATAAGAATCGCAGTGGTATGATGTTTGTTTGTGGCTTTTCATCGCAATCCATGCCATATTTCACCGGATCAGCATACTCAGTATCGGGTATTGTGTTTCCATCAAGTAACTAATCTGGAGCCAAAACATGTCTCACGAAGATGAATATCTATCAGTAGAAGAATTAATTGAGATTCAAAAGGAAGAGACTCGCGATATCATTGCAGCATTGCTAGAAGATGGCAGCGATCCAGATTCGCTATACGAAATTGAGCACCACCTGTTTGCAGAAGATTTTGACACTCTGGAAAAAGCGGTAGTTGAAGCATTCAAGATGGGCTTTGAAGTTCTTGAAGCAGAAGAAACTGAAGATGAAGATGGTAACAAGTTGCTTTGCTGTGATGCGACTATGGAGTCCGCACTAGACGCAGAAGCGATTGATGCGCAAGTTGAAAAACTGATTCACTTGGCAGAAAAATACGACATCATCTATGACGGTTGGGGTACGTACTACGAAGGCGAAGATGCGCTTTACCCTGAAGAAGATGAAGACGGCGAGTAATCAAAGCTCACTACTTTTGGAAAAACCAGCGTTTAACGCTGGTTTTTTTATACCTTGAAAAACTGACGAATGTGGAGACGATAAATAATTCACATTGAGTTTATAGGGGATTTCTCCCTATAATGCGTGAAAATTGATCTAGCTCAAGGTGTATATGCAACTCTCACTCGCCGGTTTATGGCAAGTCTCTCCACTGACGGACCTTTCTATCCCACAGGATGACATTACTTTCCCTGCTCCTTTGAGTCAGGTATTGCCAGCTGAACTGACAGAAGAAGCAATTCGTCAGCAAGAGTGGCACCTGATGCATGACATTGAAGTGGACGAATCCATGATGGCATTCCCAGCGGTAGAAATGGTGTTGGGTGGTGTGGATTACCATGCAGAAGTGCGTTTGAACGGAGTAGCATTGTTTGACTGTGACGGTTCTCAAAATGTCTACAAGAAAGACATTCGCCCGTTCATGCAGATGGGGCGCAACCGTTTTGAGATCCTATTCCTTGAGGAAGAAGAAGATCTTCTGTTGGATGAGGATAAACCGGAGTTGTGTTCACTTGCAGATCATGAATACCAAAAGAGTGACGAGCGCTTAGGGGTATGGCAAGAGCCGTATCTGCAGTTTATTCGCAATGTGCGTTTAGACCGCGTGGCAACCGAGCAGATTTGGCACCACGGTGGTGGTTGCGAGTTTAAAGTAGACTTGTACTACCAAACTTTTGCGCCGGGTTTAGTATCGGCATCGGTTAAGTTCAATGGCATGACTTACCATATTCCTATTGATGTCCGAGCGGAGCATGCGAGCGCTTTATTCCAGATCGAAGCGCCAAAGTATGCCGATCTTACTGATCCTGAGCCAAGTGATCTCTACCAGTTGTCTGTTGAGTTGGATGGGCAGCACCAAAACTTCACTGTTGCCTTGAGCCAGGAGCTTTGTGTTACCCATGTTGTGCTTTAACGTCTAATAATATTATCTATTACAGCATCTTAAGCATTACGACTTCACATGCATCATGCCCTGTTTGTCCAAGCGGGGCATCGAGATGCTCAAAGCCTAGCTTTTCATACAAGCTTACCGCTTCTCTCAGACATTCAGTTGTCTCTAAATAGCACTGCTGATACCCAAATTGTTTCGCCAATTGTAAGCTCAATGCGACGATGCGTTTGGCTAAACCGTGTCCTCGTGTTTGAGGTAAGAAGTACATCTTTTGTAGTTCACACACATTTGGCTCGCCAGCTAAAGGGGCAAAGCCACCGCCACCAACGATCTCTCCGCGATGTTCAATGACCCAATAGGCGGCCCTGTTTTGATTGTAAACCGAATACATATCATCAAGCGTTGGATCGGCCACACCATAACCTTTGTCTGCGGTTAAGCCGTATTCTGCAGAGACTTTACGAATCACATCTGCGACTTGCGGGTTGTCTGCTTTAGTAAGAGGTCGAAGAACGTATTCCTCAGCCTGACACACTTTTGTTAGCCCTTTTAGGTAAGTCTCTAGACCAAGTTTGAGTTGCTCTTGCTCGCTGTCATCGAGCTGGGTAAGCAGTTGTTCAAAGAAGTGGTTTTGCTGTTGGTCCAGTTGCGATAACGCCTGTTGGCCTTGCTCTGTAATCGCGACGAGTTGACTACGTTTGTCTTTTGGGTTTTCGATGCTCTCGACCAAACCTAATTTAATCAAACCAGTAACGGTTCGGCTCGCGTTGGACTTGTCGACATTAAGCTGCTGTGCCAGCTGATTGATGGTCAATGGCTGCAATTGGATTTCACCCAATGCGTGCGCTTGCACTGGAGTGAGAGCGACATCGCCGCATTGTTTATCAAGCATACCAAGCAATCGGACGGCTTGACGGGAGTAGTGTCGAAGTTGACGAGCGTTCATTATCACTTACCTCTAAAAATAAAGTTGCGCACCGCAATTAAATTAATTGCGGTGCGCAACCTTGTCAATGGTAAATGTCATTTTTCTCGTTAGGAGACGTAGTGAGCCTCCATGTTTAAGCGTGGTGATGTAAACAAAACTGCGGTGCTGGAGCTTTTTCTGATGATTTACGCATCCATACTTTCTCGTGGAAGTAGTAAGCCACCGTGTTCAAACTCGGCTCTAGCATCGCCATTACGCCGCCGACGAATGCATCACCTGTTAGTAAGTAAACCACGGTAAAAGCGACGCTGAAGTGCACGGTCGCAAAGCTTGCGGTTTTTAATTTGGTCATCCACTGACGATCTTTAAGTGCTGGGACTTTTGCCCATGCCTTTTCATGAAAGTAGAAGGCTACGGTGTTCACTGAAGGCTCAATCATGGCAATTAAACTACCAATTAGAATGTCGCCTGTGAGTACGTAAGCGACACTAAATGCGATAGTAAAATGCAGTGCTGCGAAAGTTAGTGTCTTTTTCATGATAATTACTCAATCGTGTTTGTTTCGATGAGTTCATTATCGATAATAATTCTCATTAATGCTAATGGGTAATGAGTATTGTTGTGATAGGGGGAAGCTATTGATGATGGTTTTGGTGAAATGTATACAAAAAAGGTTGGCCATGATGACCAACCTTTTGAACCAAAAGTGAGAAGTGTTAATTCTTCTCTTTCACTGAGGCTTAAAGCGCAGCGATCGTTGTCTTCTGCTCTTCTAGCTTAGCTAGCGTTTCTTTGTAGCCTTCAAGCTTCTCACGCTCTTTAGCAACAACTGCTTCAGGAGCTTTCGCTACGAAGCCTTCGTTACCTAGTTTGCCTTCGATACGCTTGATTTCGCCGTGAGTTTTCTTGATTTCGCCATCCAGACGAGCAAGCTCAGCGTCTTTGTCGATCAGACCTGCCATTGGGATCATCAACTCAGACTTACCAACCAGTGCTGTCGCACATGCAGGAGTTTGTTCGCCAGTTTCAAGGACGCGTACTGCTTCTAGTTTCGCTAGTGACATCAGCACTTGCTTGCTTGCTTCTAGACGAGAGGCATCTTCTGCATTTGCTGCTTTCAGCATAACGTCAAGCGGCTTACCAGGGTTGATGTCGTATTCAGCACGTAGGTTACGGATGCTGGTAATGAACGCTTTCACCCATTCAATGTCGTCTAGCGCTTCTTGGTTGAAGTTTGCTTTGTCGAATTGAGGCAGTGCTTGCAGCATGATTGTCTCGCCTTCTACACCTTCAACTAATGGCTTGATGCTTTGCCAGATAGTTTCAGTGATGTAAGGAATCACTGGGTGAGCTAGACGTAGCGTCTTCTCAAGAACCGTGATGAGTGTACGGCGAGTACCACGCTGTTGTGCTTCAGTACCTTTCCATAGAACTGGCTTAGTAAGCTCTAGGTACCAGTCACAGAATTGGTTCCAGATGAATTCGTAAAGCGTGTTCGCAGCCATATCTAGACGGAAGTTGTCGATATGGTTGTTGAACGCTTTCGCTGCAAGTTCAAACTGAGACTCGATCCACTTGTCTGCTAGTGAGTATTCAATCTCACCACCGTTGAAGCCACAATCTTGCTCTTCTGTGTTCATCATTACGTAACGGCTTGCGTTCCATAGTTTGTTACAGAAGTTACGGTAACCCTCAAGACGCTTCATATCCCAGTTGATATCACGACCTGTTGATGCCATTGCTGCAAGAGTGAAACGCAGTGCATCTGTACCGTATGCTTCGATACCGTTTTCAAACGTCTTACGAGTGTTCTTCTCGATCTTCTTCGCTAGTTGAGGCTGCATCATGTTGCCACAACGCTTCTCTACGAGAGACTCTAGGTCGATACCATCGATCATGTCGATTGGATCAAGGACGTTACCTTTCGACTTAGACATCTTGTCGCCGTTTTCGTCACGGATTAGACCAGTAACGTAAACCGTCTTAAATGGTACTTGTGGCTTGCCGTTTTCGTCTTTCACGAAGTGCATGGTCATCATGATCATGCGCGCAACCCAGAAGAAGATGATGTCGAAACCAGTTACTAGTACGTCTGAAGGGTGGAATACTTTCAGATCGTCAGTTTGCTCTGGCCAACCTTGAGTACCGAACGTCCAGAGTGCAGAAGAGAACCACGTATCCAGTACGTCTTCGTCTTGGTGCAGTTCAATGACTGACTCTAGGTTGTTGTTCTTACGAACTTCTTCTTCAGTGCGACCTACGTAAACATTACCTTGGTTGTCGTACCAAGCTGGGATGCGGTGCCCCCACCATAGCTGACGAGAGATACACCAGTCTTGAACGTCACGCATCCAAGAGAAGTACATGTTTTCGTACTGCTTAGGAACGAATTGGATGTCGCCGTTTTCTACTGCTTCAACTGCAGTTTTCGCTAGAGGCGCAGTACGTACGTACCATTGGTCAGTTAGCATTGGTTCGATAACCACGCCACCACGGTCGCCGTAAGGAACTTGTAGATCGTGATCTTTCACTTCTTCAAGTAGACCTAGCTCGTCGAATTCAGCAACGATAGCTTTACGAGCGGCAAAACGCTCCATACCGTGGTATTTAGCTGGTAGTTCAGTGCTGTAAGCTTCGCTTGCTTCGCCGTTAGTGTTGAATACTTCTGCTGAGTCGCGGATGTTCGCGTCGAAAGTCAGAATGTTGATCATTGGTAGCTGGTGGCGCTTACCTACTTCGTAGTCGTTGAAGTCGTGCGCAGGTGTGATTTTCACACAGCCAGTCCCTTTTTCCATATCTGCGTGCTCATCGCCCACGATTGGGATGCGACGATCAACGATAGGAAGGATGATTTCTTTACCGATAAGATCTTTGTAACGTGGATCTTCTGGGTTAACTGCAACACCCGTATCGCCTAGCACGGTCTCTGGACGAGTCGTTGCAACAACGATGTAGTCTTTGCCATCCGCTGTTTTAGCGCCATCTGCTAGTGGGTAGCGGAAGTGCCACATGTGGCCTTTAGTGTCTTTGTTTTCTACTTCTAGATCTGAAATCGCGGTGTGTAGCTTTGGATCCCAGTTAACTAGACGCTTACCGCGGTAGATTAGATCGTCTTCGTATAGACGTACGAACACTTCTTGAACGGCGTTAGATAGACCATCGTCCATCGTGAAGCGTTCACGATCCCAGTCTACAGATGCGCCAAGACGACGAAGCTGCTTAGTGATAGTGCCGCCAGATTCGCCTTTCCATTCCCAGATTTTGTCGATGAAAGCTTCACGACCGTAATCGTGTTTTGTTTTGCCTTCTTCTGCAGCGATCTTACGCTCAACAACCATCTGAGTTGCGATACCAGCGTGGTCAGTACCTACTTGCCAAAGGGTGTTTTTACCCTTCATACGTTCACAACGGATAAGCGTATCCATGATCGTATCTTGGAACGCGTGGCCCATGTGTAGGCTACCAGTGACGTTCGGTGGCGGGATCATGATGCTGTATGATTCTTTAGTAGTGTCACCGTGTGGCTTAAAGTAGCCTTTCTCTTCCCAAGTCTGATACAGAGCTTGTTCGATTGAAGTTGGGTTGTATGTCTTTTCCATAGCGCTCTTTTAATGGATACGTTGATGGTTGAATCTTAGTCAATCTTTATAAGTGAGGGATCTTAACAAGATCGCCTTAACTATAAGGATTGACCGTTAAGGATATTGAATTTCGATCGTTTGCAGCTGGTAACCTGCTTGACGGTAAATTTTATATCTTTCTCTTGCGAGTTGTTTAGCTTTTTCTTCGCAGGGCACGAAGTCTACCACTTGAGCAAACTTGTTCGCAAAGGTTGTCTCATTTTCCGCCAAATTAATTACCAGCTGACGGTTCCAATTAGGTTTTACACCTTCATGGCCGATTTCAATGTTGGTGGCGTATTTCGGTCCCTCGCCTACGAGGTTATGTGCCATGAACTTGTCTGCATCAACTTGCCAAAAGGCTTCAGCGAGCTGCTCGGCGTGTGGTTTGTCTTGGCAGTTTAAATACACTTTAGCGCCTTGGCGAGCAAAGTGCTGAGCCAAAAACACGATGTACTCTTCAAAGCCAGCCACCGTTGCTTGCGGGCTCTCTTCGTTAATGATGTAGAAGGTTGCAGTTTGCATCATTCTCTCACTTGCCTTGGGTCTCTTCCTAAGACCATCTTAAGCCCCACTTTCATTTTAGAAAATTAGGATAATAAAAAAGGGCCTTGCGGCCCTTTTAGATTCTGTTCAGAAATTACTCTTCTGTCTCTTGGCCGCTGCGGTTCAAAAGGAATTGGACAAGCATTGAGACAGGACGGCCCGTTGAGCCTTTCGCTGCGCCTGATTTCCACGCGGTACCTGCGATATCGACGTGTGCCCAGTTGTACTTCTTCGCGAACTTAGATAAGAAGCAACCCGCAGTAATTGTGCCACCAGGGCGACCACCAATGTTTGCCATATCCGCAAACGGGCTCTTCAACTGTTCGTGGTACTCGTCTGCCATTGGTAGACGCCATGCACGGTCACTCGCTTGCTCAGAAGCGTTTACTAGCTCATGAGAAAGAGGGTTGTGGTTAGAGATTACGCCGCTGATATGGTGGCCTAGTGCGATAACACAAGCACCAGTTAGCGTTGCAACGTCAACCACGCAGTCTGGTTCGAAACGCTCTACGTAAGTCAGTGCGTCACAAAGAACAAGACGGCCTTCAGCATCCGTGTTCAGAACTTCTACAGTTTGACCAGACATGGTCGTTAGGATGTCACCTGGACGGTAAGCGTTGCTGCCAGGCATGTTTTCACAGCCCGCTAGAACACCAATAACGTTGATTGGTAGGTTTAGCTTCGCTAGCGCTTTCATTGTACCGAATACCGATGCCGCACCACACATGTCGTACTTCATCTCATCCATACCTTCGCCCGGCTTTAGAGAGATACCGCCTGAGTCGAAGGTTAGACCTTTACCTACGAGCACAATCGGTTTTGCATCTGAGTCAGGGTTACCTTTGTACTCGATGATAGACATCATAGATTCGTTTTTAGAACCACGGCCTACTGCTAGGTAAGAGGTCATACCCAGTTTTTCCATCTCTTGCTCACCAATAATTTTGGTGGTTACGGTTTCGTAATCGTCCGCTAGACGACGAGCTTGAGAAGCAAGGTAAGCTGGATTAGCTACGTTTGGCGGCATGTTGCCAAGGTCTTTTGAGGCTTTGACACCTGATGCGATAGCAAGACCATGAGTGATTGCTTTTTCACCCAAGTTCAATTCACGACGCGTTGGTACGTTGAAAACAAGCTTGCGCAGTGGGCGGCGAGTCTCAGGTTTCACGCTCTTGAATTGATTAAATGTGTATAGACCATCTTTAGTCGCTTCTACAGCCTGGCGCACTTTCCAGTATGTATCACGACCCTTAACATGCAGTTCAGTTAGGAAACATACCGCTTCCATTGAGCCTGTCTCGTTAAGTGTGCTGATCGTCTTTTGAATGATTTCCTTGTACTGGCGCTCGCCAAGTTCACGCTCTTTGCCGCAACCGACAAGTAAAACGCGCTCTGACAAAACACCTGGTACTTGATGCAGTAGCAGCATCTGACCAGGTTTACCCTCTAGATCACCACGGCGAAGTAGTGAACTGATGTAACCGTCACTGATTTTATCAAGTTGTTCGGCTACTGGAGAAAGGCGACGTGGTTCAAACACACCAACAACGATACATGCGCTACGTTGTTTCTCTGGACTGCCACTTTTTACACTGAACTCCATGCGTACTCCTACATCCTGAAGACAAATTGCTCTAAATGTTAGATAATGATCGCTTACTTGTTGAATTTTAGCTCCAGGCTTACATGCAGAGCTGATTAAGCGACTAACATCTAGTTTATAATTTTTAAAAAAATAAATGGTTCAACGGGAAACTATAGTGATTCGACCAAAAAAACAAGTTTTGTATAGGTAATTTCAGCGTGATTATTGTTAGATATTTGATCCGCGAAACACTCAAGAGCCAATTTGCGATTTTTTTCGTACTTTTTTTGGTGTTTGTAAGCCAGAAATTCATAAGTGTTCTTGCTGATGCTTCTGATGGGGATATTCCTGCTGGATTGATTTTCTCGATTGTTGGTTTGAACATGCCAGCAATGGGTCTGTTAATGCTGCCTTTAAGTCTGTATATCGGCATATTGATCACATTTGGTCGTCTGTATGCAGAGAGCGAAATTGTCGTAATGAACGCGACAGGTATTGGTAATAAATTCTTGGTTCAAGCGGCCTTATACCTAGCGTTGATTACTTCAGCGGTGGCGGCTTTCAATGCGTTGTGGCTATCGCCGTGGTCTCAAGACCGCGTTGAGCAGCTTTATGAGCAGGTAGCGTCAGAAAACAGCGTTGACCTACTTAAAAAAGGTCAGTTCCAAGGTACACCAGACGGTTCATCGGTTGTGTTCATCGATGACATTAAAGACAATACCTTGAGCAACGTTTTTGTTGCGCAGATGCGCCCTCGAGATTCAGTGTTACCGAGTGTGATGTTCTCATCTTCTGGTGAAGTAAAAGAGCTTTCGGACGGTCGTCAGATCATCACTATGAAAGAAGGTACGCGTTATGAAGGTGTGCCTACTCGCGTTGAATATATGATCACGAAATTCGATGAATACGAAGGTGTTATCGGCCAACGTGAGGTCAAAAAGAAAGGGCGAGACTGGGAAGCATACCCAACGGTTGACTTGATAGGTCACCCAGATCCAGAGGCGCAAGCGGAGCTACAATGGCGAATTTCGTTATTTGTGTGTATTCCACTCTTAACGATGCTCGTTATTCCTTTGTCTGCGGTGAATCCGCGTCAGGGACGGTTTGCCAAAATGGGGCCTGCGATTCTGATCTATCTAGCGTATTTCTTGGCGATCAGTGCAACCAAATCTGCATTAGAAGATGGTGATATCCCGGCTGCTATTGGTATGTGGCCAATCAATGCGATGTTGCTGATTGTTGCTATCATGGCGAATATGATGGACAGCGTTGCTGCTAGACGAATAAAAGACAAATTCCGCAAGAAGAGGCTCGCGTAAGCTGTGTTCAAAATCTTAGACCTTTACATCGGTAGAACCATCATCTCTACCACTGCCTTGGTTTTAGCGACGTTTGTTGGCTTATCGGGCATCATCAAATATGTAGAACAGCTACGTAAAGTAGGGCGAGGTGTGTACGACCTCACTCATGCGTTGTACTTTGTGTTACTCAGTGTGCCGCGTGATATCGAAATGTTCTTTCCAATGGCGGCATTACTCGGTGCCCTGATCGGCTTAGGTATGTTGGCTTCAAGCTCTGAGCTGGTGGTGATGCAAGCTGCTGGTTTCTCTAAGCTGGATATCGGGTTATCGGTACTAAAAACGGCCGTCCCGCTCATGATTGTCGTTATGGCGTTAGGTCAATGGGGCGCTCCTGAGGCCCAGAAGATGGCCCGTGACTTACGTGCGTTTGCGATATCAGGTGGTAGCATTGTGTCTGTGCGCTCAGGTGTGTGGGCTCGTGACGCAAACGACTTTATCTTTATCGGTAAAGTCGAAGACGACAAGCTTTATGCTTTAAATATGTGGCGTTTTGATGATGATAAGAATCTACAAAAAGTTATTTTTGCCGAAGAAGTCGACTACCAACAAGATAACAACTGGCTGATGCGCTACGTACAAATTACGGACATGGAAAATGAAAACGTAATTTCGAAGCAAGACATCGAACAGATGGAGTGGCACACCTCTTTGGCACCAGATAAGCTAGCAGTAGTGACCGTGAAGCCAGAAGAACTGTCATTGAGCGGTTTGTATGATTATGTGACTTACCTAAAAGCATCGGAACAAGATGCATCTCGCTATGAGTTGGCGTTTTGGCGTAAGTTGACTCAGCCGCTTTCAATTGCTGTGATGATGTTAATGGCGCTATCTTTTGTTTTCGGTCCACTCAGAAGCGTGACCATGGGGGCAAGGGTATTGTCGGGCGTGGTTGCCGGGTTTACTTTTTACATATCCAGTGAGTTCTTTGGGCCATTAAGCTTGGTGTATGGCATATCCCCAGTGTTTGGTGCTTTGGCCCCGAGTTTGGTGTTCTTAGCTATTGCGATTGCATTGCTACGAAGAAAGCTATAACTGAAGCATCATCGAATAAACCAAGTTTTACCGAACCAAATGTAAAAGGAAGGCGTTACGCCTTCCTTTTTTGTGTTCCTAGACAAGTTAGTTTGCCTTAGGTAATACAACAACCTCTGTTTTGGCCCAAATGTCGTGGAAACCACGTTTCTTCGGATCTATCGGCACAGTCAGATTTGCCAAGCCAAAGCCAGATGTCGAAATACGAATCAGAGCTTGAGTTACCGTAATTGGTGCTCCGTCTTTGGCGTTGCGAACTCGAAGCTTCCAAGCGCGCATCCCAAGAGTTTGTCCTGCTCGCGTCCAGAAGAACACAAAGAAATATATCCACACACCCGCAAGATAAAGTGTAAATAGAGGGCTCAATACAGGGTGCTTTCCGAGCATATCTGCGGCATCAGCGTACTCGCCATAGCTCAACAATCCTGCTGCATTTAGTGCAAACACAACGGCCATAACAATACCTGCGGCCATCATTTCAATTGCGATAATAATCAATGTGTCGTAAATCAACGCTGCAAGTCGACGAAAGAGACCAGCAGGTGGAAGAGTTGTAGACGTTGTCATTATTCCATCACTTACCTTAAAAATTGTGCGTCAGAATATAGATTCCCTCACCAAGAGAAAAGAGACCTAACGCACAGAGTCTTTAATTGTGTATAAACTAAGTGACTTTTCTGCCCTACGTTATCAGCACATGTCATGATACACGAGGCCGTGCAGCAATATGTTTCAACTGAATTCGATTCTCTTAACCATTGGCTCTTTGGTCTGTGACCAGATTAGATAGCTGAGAGAGTTGGTGTTTCTCATCTTCGGTATAATGTTGGCTTAATGAAAGCTCTAAAGCTTTTTCTGACAGCTTGATTGCTGGTGACAAAAATAACTTAGGGTGCATACTAGAGAGAGCTAGCAAGGCCTTTTGTAGGCGAATCTGTATTTGGAGTTGCGCTGCACCATCGTGTGCTATCGGCAAAAAGACATCATCAAACAAATCCTGGCAGCTCAATGCGGGCACAAATAGTCTAGGATATCGAGTTTTGGTAGGCGGCTCACTGAGTAGGTCTCCCCATAATGAAAGTGCTCGTACAGAACGCCCAAGAACGTCAATTGCGGTGCCATTATCATTTACAGCCGGAGATAGTGCTCGTGAGGCGATTTCCGCCATAACGACTAAACCAAAGCGAGGGTCCTGATCATATGAACGCTCTGTTCGAATCGTGAAGGCTGCCGTTACTTCGCTTTCGTCTGGCAATTCTCCACAAACACAAGCCAATGGTTGACCTACGTACACAAAACTTCCCGGTTGTCGCTCAAGGTAGATGGTGCATTGGTTTGCTTCAGCAATACTATCGAGATGATGCATATCAACATGCTGTAAGTAGCCAATTTCTTGGCTCAAAATAGGTTTACTTCCTCTGGGTTTATGTTCTGGGTGGCTCCACGGGTGAGCACCTAGCCAACGCTCTTTGCCCCGTTTTCTTATCGCATCTAACAAGGCTTGCTCCACGTATGAAGTGGTTTCACTGACCCTTCCTAGTACGGAAAGGTGCTGAATCCAACGTAGCAGAGTGAGTATGATCATCACGATTACGGCGATAGTTACGATGAACAGATAAATTTGTGCTTGTTGATGATAGGCCCCAATACCTAGCGCGATAATTCCTACCAAACTAAATAGAAAAGAGCCAAGAAAGGTTGCTAAGGCATTTTGTGTTGTGCTGTCTTCCATCAACAGTTTTGTCGCTCGCGGCGTTACCCCTGCACTAGCGGCACTGTACGCTGAGACCATAATATTGAGAGAGAATGTAGTCACTGCAAGCATGGAGGTTGCGAGGATATTTAATATGTTGTTCAACAAATCCTTGCTGACGTTGATGGCAGGGGGCAGAGTAATGAACTGGTTTAAAACAATCGACATTAAGGCGGTAGCAACAGCAAGTAATGCGTAGAGTGACGTCCGGACCCACAGTTTTCGCGTCATCTGTTTCAGTAACCACTGCCATTTTGACCCAGTCATTCTTTGCTCCTATTCAGTTCTCACTAGAAAGTCGATAGAAAATTCAGAAAGTTATTCTTGCTTAAGCATAGGTTAAATGCCCGTCGTTCTGCTTGATATTTCATGCATCACGAAAGTAAGAAAGCTGCTTGCTTCAAAGAATGGTGCTCTTGAGGTGTGAATTACCACGATTCTGTTACCTTAATTGATAGATGAATTAAAAGTATGTGGTTGAAAAGAGGTAGCGCATGATTGTAATTACAGGTGCAAGTAGCGGTTTAGGGGCGGAACTAGCAAAGCGTTATGATGCGGAAGGCAAAGAGACGTATGTAATAGGAAGAAATACAGAAAAACTATCCGCACTAGCAAAACAACTCTCTCATAACGTTGGTTATCAAGCTTGCAACCTCTCATCGCACCAAAATGTGAAACAGCTCTTTGATGGGGTGAAACAGTCCCCTGAAATGGTCATTCATAGTGCGGGAAGTGGTTATTTTGGCTTACTGGAAGAGCAGGAGCCGGAAGAGATTCAAAAGTTGATTGATAACAACCTGAATTCTGCGATTCATGTGTTAAGAGAGTTAGTAAAGCGTTACAAAGATCATCCAATAAAAGTGGTCATGATCATGTCCACAGCCGCGCAACAACCTAAAGCGCAAGAGTCTACGTATTGTGCAGTGAAATGGGCCATCAAAGGATTAATTGAGTCGGTTCGTTTGGAGCTAAAAGGAAAACCTATGAAAATTATCGCGGTTTATCCTGGTGGAATGGATACGGAATTCTGGAAAACAAGCGGCAATACGATGGACACGAGTCACTTCATGCAAGCAGAAGATACCGCAGAGATGCTCCATAATGCGTTGTCGAGCATTGGGAATGGTTATGTTTCTGATATTACAGTGAATAGAACTTAAAAAGAGTTTCGTATACTCATTTTCATCTGGAAGAGTAGTAGAAAATGGAGCGTACGTTTCTTATGAGTACAGCTTTGTCACACTTTGTGGCGAAATTATCAGCAAACGATAGTTATTTAAGGTATTTCTGCTTGCGCAGGTCAAAAGCTTACGTATAATGCCAACCATCAAAGGGCAATAGCCCAAAGATGCCGGTGTGGTGAAATTGGTATACACGACGGATTCAAAATCCGTTGCCTTCGGGCGTGGCGGTTCAAGTCCGCCCACCGGTACCATACATAGAAAGGTCGCTTTTATAGCGGCCTTTCGTCGTTTTAGGTGTTCGTAAATATCAAAAGAAAGTTAGCGTTGCCTTCGCGGTGGCGTCAGGAGTGCCTGCCAGTCAAGTCACTCGCAGGTACCATATTTTAAGACAGAGCCTCGATGAAAGTCGGGGCTTTGTTGTATCTTGATCTTCAAAACAAAAAAGCGCGAGGGGTATGCCTCGCGCAAACTACTACATGGTGATAGTAGGAACAGCCTATAGAGCTGTGAACAAGGTATTTTGAGTGTTCGGAGTCCAGTCTGCTTGGGACACGTGCGGTACATCAACTAGATAACGCAAACCTTGATAAGTCACCACATCACCTTGTTTATAGGAAACATTCTGAGTCCAGTTAGTGGCTGGGTCTGCATTTGTCCAAAGGCTAGAGGTTGGAGACGGTGCCCAATCTTGTTGCGCAGTATGGTTTGTTACAGCCTGGTATACAGTACCTAGGTGTAAGACGTAATCGCCAGCGTCGTAGTTATGACCAACTTGCCAGTTCGGTGTGTAGTTATCCATTGTGTCGAAGTCATAACCCGCTTGTTTTGCTAACTGTATAAACTTAGCGAGCTTAGGTAGGTTTTGCGTTGCACCCATGCCACGCTTACCATCTTCAAATAGGAACTCGTGAGTTAATACGATAACTTTATCGGCGTGTAAAGGTGTACCACATGGGAACTCTTGAGCTTTGGAGTTGATCGGGTTAATCGTTGTTGGTGCACAAGTGTTTAACGCGGAATCCACATATCCAAGAAATGCTTCTGCTTCTGTAAGGCTGTTTGCTGGCATTTCAATGCCCCAATTTTCGGGTGCCCAGTCCACATCCCAACCGTGAGTTTGATAGCCGTTATTCGCTAGGATACTTTGAACCTCGATAGCTGCTTTTACACTGTTGGATGGGTTGGATGTATCGCATACATATCCTGGTTCCCAAGGTTTCAGGTCATCAGACGTGGCACATAACCCATCTGCTTTGAAGTCTTTCGTCACGCGCCAACCGTTGGTGTAGGGCAGTCTAGCAAACTCTGTTGCCTTGTAGTTCGGGTAGCTTGTAATGTTCGGCAAATACTTTGCTAACACAGATAAGTTTTCCGTAAACATTGAGGCATCGTAAACAGGGTCTTGATACGAGTTAAGCTGGTGGTCCCCGGTCGCATTACACTCCGCAGCACTGTTCGGTCCAAACTCATCCACGCAGTTGTGCACCATGTGATCGTAACTGTGGTTCGCAACAATATGACCAGTGTCTAATGCGAGCTTTAAGGCTTCTAGGGAACGGTCTTCATTCTCATCACCAATTCCATCTAAATGCCAAGCATTAAAGTAAAACGTCGCTTTGATATCTTCCTGGTTAAGTACTTGAATAACGTCAATAGATGCATTGATTGGTCCATCATCAAACGTTAGATAAATTGTGCCTTTAGAGTCGGTTTGAGCAAATGAGTGTTGTGATAGTGCGGCACTTACAAGCGTTGCAATAGCCAATTTATTAAATTTCATTCTCTATTCCTTTTAAGAAATTAATAACGACGTTGTCAGTAGTAAAATATTGATAATTTGAAACTTAATGTGATGTCTTAAATTATTTTATGACTTTTATCCTAGACCTAAATAATTACAAAAAAATAGGTGGTATTTTCTAAATTGGGATTGTGTTCACGAATAATGCAACCGGTTGCGCTTTTTTGTCTTGGTTATTTTTGCTACAGTTTTTGCAGGTTGAAATTTACACAACGGGAGTAAGGCTATGAAAAAGATCCTTTTATGCTGTAGCGCAGGGATGTCCACCAGTATGCTTGTTAAGAAAATGGAGCAAGCTGCTGAAAATAAAGGAATTGAATGCAAAATTGATGCGATGTCAGTGAATGCATTTGAAGATGCAATTAAAGAGTACGATGTTTGTCTTCTCGGGCCTCAAGTACGTTTTCAGCTAGAAGAGCTAAGAAAAACGGCGCAAGAGCATGGTAAAAACATTGACGCGATTTCTCCTCAGCATTATGGAATGATGAAGGGAGAGGAAGTACTAGAGCAAGCATTAGAATTAATTAACTAAACCATAGTTTTAAATTAAAAAAGATAACTGTACATCAAATATAAATATTTGATGCGGGATTCTTTTGCCTAAAATAAGGATGGATTCTATGAAGCTTTATGACGCAATTATAGGCGCAGTCGAAAAGCATATAGCCCCTATAGCAGCTAAAGTGGGGAATCAGCCCCATGTTCGCGCAATGAGAGACGGTTTTATTGTCGCAATGCCGTTTATTATTGTTGGTAGTTTCATTTTGATTTTTGCATTCCCCCCATTTGCCGAAGATACAACCTTTACTTTTGGTCGAATTTGGCTCGATTTCGCCACTACACATTTTGATACCATAATGATGCCCTACAACATGTCGATGGGGATCATGACCATTTTTGTTTCGCTGGGCGTTGCTTATAGTTTAGCGAAGGCTTACAAGATGGATGGGATCACGAGTGCTGTATTGTCACTAATGTCTTTTTTACTCATTGCGGCCCCAGCTAAAGATGGCGCGTTGTCTATGTCTCACATGGGCGGAACCGGGATCTTCACCGCAGTGATGTGTGCATTTTTCTCGGTGGAGCTCTACCGTTTTATGAAAAAGCACAATATTACGATTCGCATGCCAGAGCAGGTGCCACCGGCGATTGCGCGATCATTTGAAGTATTGCTACCAGTCTTAGCGATATTCATTACCTTATATCCACTTAGCCTTTTCGTACAAACCCAGTACGACATGCTGATTCCAGATGCTGTTATGGCTATCTTTAAACCGCTAATCAGTGCGTCTAACTCATTGCCTGCCATTATTGGCGCTTTATTGCTTTGCCAGCTACTTTGGTTTGCGGGTATTCATGGTGCTGCAATTGTTGTTGGACTGCTTTCTCCAATCTTTTTGACCAACATTGGTGCCAACATTGAAGCCTTTGTTGCAGGTGAACCGATTCCAAACGTATTTACTCAACCGTTCTGGGATTTTTACATCTTTATTGGCGGCTCTGGTGCAACACTTGCTCTTGTTATGCTGATGTCGTTTAGCCGTTCTGTTCACCTTAAGAGCATTGGTCGAATGAGTGCGGTGCCTGGCTTTTTCCAAATCAACGAACCAGTGATCTTCGGTAGCCCAGTTGTGATGAACCCGACCTTGTTTATCCCGTTCGTCTTCGCTCCAGTCATCAACGCTACGATTGCGTATTTTGCTGTGCATGTCGGCTTTGTGGGTATGGGGGTCGCTACAACACCTTGGACAACACCGGCACTGATAGGTGCTTCGTGGGGTAGCGGTTGGACCTTTGCGCCAGTATTGCTCGTCATTGGTTTATTAATTCTTGATCTAATCATCTACTTCCCATTCTTCAAAATGTTTGAGAAGCAAATGTTGGAGCAAGAACTACCAACGACGAAGGAAACTAAAGGTGATACGCAGCCGTCAGGCGAAGGCGTTACTGCTTAACTGTGCTTAATGGGCCGCAATTACCGCGGCCCGATTTTCGGAGAGAAAATGATGGAACAAGAATTGGTTGTAATGGAGATCATTTGCAATGCTGGTGAAGCCAGAAGTTTAAGCTACGAGGCATTGCGTTTATCTCGAGAACAAGATTTTGAAGCGGCTGATGAGAAGCTCTCTCAAGCAAGAGAGTGCATTAATAAAGCCCACTTAATACAGACTCAGCTTATTGAAGAAGATCAGGGAGAAGGGAAAGTCCCGATGACGTTAGTGATGGTGCATGCTCAAGATCACCTAATGACTACGATTTTGGCTCAAGAGATGGCTGTAGAAATCGTCGCACTGAACAAAAAAATCTCGAACAAGTAAAGGGGGATGAAAATGTCTAGAGAGGCGATCAAACTTGCCATTATTGGCGGTGGTAGTAGCTATACCCCGGAATTGGTTGAAGGGGTTATTAAGCGCTTAGAATATTTACCCGTTAAGAAGATTCATTTTGTGGACATTGAGTCAGGAGCTGAGAAGCTTGAGATCATCAAAGGATTGGCTCAGCGAATGGTCGATAAAGCCGGAGCAAAAATTGAGATAAAAGCCAGTTTCGATCGCCGTGCTGCGATAAAAGATGCGGATTTTGTGATGACGCAGTTTCGTGTTGGTGGCCTTGCTGCACGCGCTAACGATGAGCGAATCCCAATCAAGTACGACGTCATCGGCCAAGAAACAACGGGCCCTGGTGGTTTTGCTAAAGCACTGCGAACCATTCCGGTCATTCTTGATATCTGTAAAGACATTGAAGAGTTGGCTCCAAACGCATGGATGCTCAATTTCACCAACCCAGCGGGTTTAGTTTCCGAAGCGGTCAGTAAGTACACCAAAGTAAAGAGTATTGGTTTATGCAATGTGCCCGTTTCAATGGAAATGATGATTGCAGAAATGATGGAGTGCGAGCCAAAAGAGCTACAACTTGAGTTTGCTGGGTTAAACCATCTCGTGTGGGTACACAAAGCATGGCTCAATGGGGAAGATATTACTCAAACGGTATTAGAGAAAGTCGGTGATGGTGCCAACTTCAGTATGAAGAATATCTGGGAAGAGCCGTGGGATCCGGCATTTCTAAAAGCACTGGGGGCGATACCATGTCCTTATCATCGTTACTTCTACCAAACTGATGCCATGCTTGCTGAAGAGAAACAAAGTGCCGATGAAAAAGGCACTCGTGCTGAGCAGGTAATGGAAACAGAAAATGCGCTGTTTAAGCTCTATCAAGATCCTACCCTCGATCATAAGCCGAAAGAGTTAGAGGAGCGGGGTGGTGCTTATTATTCTGATGCATCACTGAACCTAGTTGATTCAATTTATAACAATCGTAATAGTATTCATGTTGTTAACGTTTTAAATAATGGAGCGATCAACGGCCTACCTGACGATGCTGTGATTGAATGTAGTGCGGTGATTGGTAGCTGGGGGGCGAAACCTCTTGCGGTTGGCGAGTTGTCAAACAATATCAAAGGATTACTCCATCAAGTTAAAGCGTATGAGCAGCTAACAATAGAAGCTGCTGTCGAAGGTAATTATGACAAGGCGCTTATGGCATTAACCAATAACCCATTGGTGCCTGACATTGGCCGCGCCAAGTCAATCCTGGATGATATCCTAGCGGTGAACGCTCCGTATTTACCTCAATTTAAACTAACGACGTTGTAGTACTAAGGAAGGACGCCAATGAAAGTCATTTTTAATGCTGATGATTTTGGTTTAACGAGAGGTGTAAATAACGGCATCGTTAAAGCTCATCAGCAAGGTGTGGTTCATTCAACCACCATGATGGTGGGTATGGATGCTGAGCAACATGCCTTAGAACTAGCTCGCCATAATCCAGGCTTGAAAGTTGGCGTTCATCTTAGGTTTACAGCAGGTGTGCCTATAACGAAGCATCCTAACTTGACCAACGGCCGAGCGCACTTTATCAACTATGACGAACTTTGGAGTAAGCAGGACTTCGAAACTCAGGTCGTTTATGATGAAGCAAAAGCTCAGGTGGAACATTTTTTATCGCTTGGGTTAGAGCTAAGCCACTTAGATAGCCATCATCACGCGCATACACACCCTCAAATTTTGCCCGTTATTAAAGAAGTAGCGAATGAATACCGAATGCCACTGCGGGGCACTGGCTTGTGTCAAGAATCGATGACAATCAGGTATATCTTTACTGATGAGTTTTATGATCAAAAAGTGAGCTTGGATGGCTTAATGGCACATCTATTGAGTTTAAAAGCTGACTATGACTTGGTTGAGGTGATGTGCCACCCGGCAGAGGCCGATCAGGCGCTTATCTTAAAGAGTGGTTATGCGCTTCAGCGAGAGCTAGAGTTACAAGTTCTTACCTCTCCCATTTTAAAAGAACAGTTAGCTCATCATGGTATAACTGTCACGGATTACTCTGAGCTTGTTTCTACCAATCAAATGGTCAGTGTATGATTAAAGGCTGCCAGCTTCGCCCCCTATAGCACCTTACGAATTGCTGGCAGCCGTTCTATACAAACGAATATTTAATAACAATTGCAGTTGGACCCAATAGCATTATGGCAAGGATTAAAGATGTAGCCGAACTCGCCGGTGTAAATCGCTCTACCGTTTCTCGAATTATTAATGGAGAGGGGAAATTTCGTGAGGAAACTCGAAAAAAAGTAGAGCAGGCTATGGCGCAATTGAATTATCGTCCCAGTGCAATTGCTCGTTCACTCGCAACCTCATCCAGTAATATGGTTGGGTTATTGGTGACTTACTATACGGGGGGCTTCTTTGGCGAGATGATGGAGCAGGTTCAGACCGAGCTGGATATTCATAAGAAGTTTTTGATTACAGCTCAAGGCCATCATTCTGCACAAGGTGAAAAAGAGGCAATTCAGCGTTTTAATGATTTACGTTGTGACGGCTATGTACTTCATAGTCGTTATTTGTCAGATGATGACTTACGTGAACTAGCTAAACAGCCAACACCTTTCGTTCTCCTGGATCGCTACGTGGAAGGAATAGAAGAGCGTTGTGTTACCTTTAACCATCATCATGCAAGCCGTATTGCCGTTGAGCACCTTTTAGCTGGTGGTCATCGAAAGATTGCTTGTATTGCCGGTCCATCCCAACGTCATAACAGTGTATTGAGAAAGCTTGGGTATATTGATGCAATGAAGGATGCTGGTATAGATGTTGATGAAAGCTGGTGTGAAGAAGGGAATTATGGCCGGCAAAGTGGTTATGATGCAATGGCTGCAATTTTACAACGACACCCTGATGTGACGGCTGTCTTTTCGTGCAGTGAAGAAATGACGGTTGGCGCAATGCAGTACTTACACGAGCACAGTATTTCTGTACCAGAGCAAATCTCATTAACTAGCTTTGACAGTGTTGATCTTTGTGAAAGTCTTTACCCTACAGTATCAGCAGTGCACTTTCCTATCAGTGACATGGCCCGTGTAGCGGTACAAACGTTAATGGGGCTAGTCAAAGATCAAGAAGTAATAGACAAGCCAGTGTTCGAGGCCAAGCTTAAAATACGCAAAGCAGATCGCTCCTTAAAGTAGCTTACTTCTATCTAATTAAGTGAGTCGCTTAGAAATAACGGTTTGATGTTTTGATAGTTACTGATGAATTTATTCACAAAATTTACTAGTATTCTAACTCTCTTAAGAAATATAAATCAGTAGTGAATAAGTGGCAGCCATTAAACTAACGGTCGATCGTATTCAACCCGGATTACATATCCGTCTTCCGCTAAAGTGGAACGATCACCCCTTTCTACTCAATAGCTTTAAGATTAAAGACCAAGAGCAAGTCGAGATGATCCGCCACCTCGGCGTAAAGTTCGTTTACTTTAATCCAGAGCAAAGCGATGCCGTTCCACTCCCTGTTGATCAAAGACAAGCTGACAGAGTAACAAATGAAGCGTCGTTAGATCATGAAACTCAAAAAATGTGGCAAGAAAAACAGAACCGCATAGAAAAGTTAAGTGCATACCGTCGACGCGTGATTCAGTGTGAAAAAGAGTTTGAGCGCTCTCTGGCACGTATGCGTTCAGTCATGACTAAAATCCGTAACCGTCCGACAGCAGCAGTTGATGAAGCAAAGCTTCTTATTGAAGATATCGTCGAGAAGTTAATGTGCGATGATAATGTTACGTTACATCTGATGAACGGAAAAAATGAGTTTGAAGATATTTATTTCCACTCATTGAACGTGGCTGTTATCTCGATGATGATTGGCCGTGCTAAAGGGTACTCAGCAGCACAGTTGAAAGAGCTTTCCTTCTCCGCACTATTCCATGATATCGGGAAAATAAAAATCCCGACTGCAATATTAAGAAAGCAACTACCTCTAACAGAGCCAGAAACCAACTACTTAAAGTTGCATACTAAATATGGCGTCGATCTTGCGAGTCAAATCGAGGCTTTTCCCGAAGTCGCGAGAATTGTGATTGCGCAGCACCATGAGCTAAGAGATGGGTCTGGTTATCCTAAAGGCCTGAAAGGAGATGAGATCAACGAGTTTGCTCAAATTATTGCTGTAGCCAATGCGTTTGATAACTTGTGTCATACACCGATAGTCTCAGATCAAAAGATTCCTTATACCGCACTCTCTCATTTATATAAGAACTGTAAACACCTATATAAAGAAGAGAACCTGAACATCCTAATTAAGTTTATGGGCGTGTTTCCTCCGGGTACCGTAGTTCAGCTTTCTAATAATATGGTCGGCCTGGTTATCTCAGTGAATGCATCGCATTTATTATTCCCGAATGTCTTGGTTTACGATCCATCAGTACCAAGGACGCAAGCGCCAATCATTGATCTTGCCTCAAAAGATATAAAGATAGTTAACGCGATTCATCCGTCAAAATTACCGGATAAAGTAAAAGAGTATCTAAATCCGCGTTCGCGTATTTCTTATTTCTTTGATAGTGATGAGTAGTTATCCACAGCTTTTTGTGGGTAAATTGTATAAATCCTGAGTGTTATTTCTGGGTAATTTTAGGGTTGGATGGAAAGTATCCATTTGGCATGTTTTTTTAGAAAAAATGCACTTTTAGTATTGCCAAAGAAAATCTTCTCCCTATAATGCGCATCCATCGACACGGCAGACGCCACAAGGCTTTAGTAGGGTCGAAGAGGTAAAAAGCTTCTACAAAAAATTAGTTTAAAAAAGTGTTTGACACTAACAACTAAATCGCTAGAATGCACCTCCGCTTTGAGAGAAAAACTTCTCGCAAAGCAAGCTCTTTAACAATATAGACCTATCAATCTGTGTGGGCACTCGTTGATGATGATCCAAATAGTTTCTTCGGAAACAATTTAGGTTTCAATGAAACGAAGTGACCATTCGAATTGGGAAGCAGCCTTGAGCTGTTTTGTTTTACTTTTTCAAAAGTAAAAACCAATAAGAGCACAGTCAATTCAAACATTACTTCTGCTATTTATTAGCGAAAGGAATGTTCAGTATTCATTGAGCCGAACAAAATCTTAAATTGAAGAGTTTGATCATGGCTCAGATTGAACGCTGGCGGCAGGCCTAACACATGCAAGTCGAGCGGAAACGAGTTATCTGAACCTTCGGG